>NZ_LZJG01000113.1:0-42774 GCF_001667785.1 Mycobacterium sp. E3247
CCGTCGAAGCGATCTACTACGAAGACGACGTGCCCGAGCAGTGGAGCCAGTACACGCAGATCAACGCCGACTTCTTCACCGAGCTGGGCTCGCCGGGCGGTGCGGCCAAGGTCGGCATGACCGAGAACGACCCGCAGGCAGTCAAGGACCTGCCGCCGCAGGGTGAGGGCGACTGAGCGGGCCGGGGCTGCATGAGCCCGCGGTGAGGCCGCGCGCCCCCCACGGGCGGGTCTCGGCGACCCTGCCCGAGTTCCCCTGGGACACCCTGGCCGACGCGAAGGCGCGGGCCGGTGCCCATCCCGACGGGATCGTCGACCTGTCGGTCGGCACCCCGGTCGACCCGGTCGCGCCGGTGATCTCCGACGCGCTCGCCGCCGCCGGGTCCGCGTCCGGGTATCCGGCCACCGCCGGCACTCCGCGGCTGCGCGAAGCGGCGGTCGCAGCGCTGGCCCGCCGCTTCGGCATCACCGGGCTGAGCGAGGCCGCCGTGCTGCCGGTGATCGGCAGCAAGGAGCTCATCGCCTGGCTGCCGACCCTGCTGGGGCTGGGGCCCGCCGACCTGATCGTGGTGCCCGAGCTGGCGTACCCCACCTATGACGTCGGGGCCCGGCTGGCCGGCGCGCCGGTGCTGCGCGCGGATTCGTTGACACAGGTGGGTCCGCGATCGCCGGCGCTGGTCTACCTGAACTCCCCGAGCAACCCGACCGGACGCGTGCTGGGCGTCGACCACCTGCGCAAAGTGGTCGGCTGGGCGCGCGAGCGGGGCAGCGTGGTGGCCTCCGACGAGTGCTACCTGGGCCTGGGCTGGGAGGCCGAACCGCTGTCGATCCTGCATCCCTCGGTCTGCGACGGCGACCATAGCGCGCTGCTCGCGATCCACTCGCTGTCGAAGAGCTCGTCGCTGGCCGGCTACCGGGCCGGATTCGTGACGGGCGACCACGAGCTGGTGGCCGAGCTGCTGGCGGTGCGCAAGCACGCCGGGATGATGGTGCCCACACCGGTGCAGGCGGCGATGGTCGCCGCGCTGGACGACGACGCCCACGAGCGGGCGCAGCGGGAACGGTACGAGCGGCGGCGGGCGGCCCTGCTGCCGGCGCTGCGCTCGGCCGGATTCACCGTCGACCATTCCGAAGCGGGCCTCTATCTGTGGGCCACCCGTGGCGAGCCGTGCGCGGACAGCGTCGCGTGGCTGGCCGACCGCGGCATCCTGGTGGCTCCCGGGCATTTCTACGGTCCGCGCGGCGCGCAGCACGTGCGCGTCGCGTTGACCGCCACCGACGAGCGGATAGCCGCCGCCGTGCGGCGGCTCGCCTAGCCGAGGCCGACCGGATGCCGCCGCGGCGGCGGCGAACGTGCACAATGCAGCGGAGGTGTTTCGTCCGCTCAGGTTAAGGACGGTGGTGGTGACGACTTCGGCCGGCAAGCTCCGCATCCCCCTTTCGGTCGGGGACATCGTCAAGCGCGTGTTCCTGGGCAAGCCGCTGATCACCGAGGACATCGCTTCCGAGAAGTTGTCGAATCCGGTTGCCCTGGGCGCCCTTTCGCCGGACGCGGTCTCCTCAGTCGCCTACGGTCCGGAGCAGATCCTGATCGAACTGCTGCCGCACGCCGGGTTGGCCGCCTTCCTCTTGCTGCTCCCCATCACCGGTGTCATCCTGCTCATCCTGGTGCTGGTGGCCGCCTCGTACCGGCAGGTGGTGATGGCCTACACCCGGGCGGGCGGCTCCTACATCGTCGCGCGCGACAACTTCGGACCCCGGGTGGCGCAGATCGCCGCCGCGGCGCTGTTGATCGACTACGTGGTCACCGTCGCGGTCCAGTCGGCGGCCGGGACGGTTGCGGTGGTGTCGGCGGTCCCCGCGCTGGGCCCCTACAGCCTCGAATTGACCGTGGCTGTGGTGCTTGTCATCTGTTACGCGAACCTGCGCGGGTTGAAGGAGGCGGGCCTGCCGTTCGCGGTGGCGACCTACTCCTTCATCGCGATGGTCGGCCTGACGATCGTGGTCGGCGTGATTCGCGCGGCCACCGGGAACCTGCCGGTCTACGATCCCGCCCACATGGCCGGAACCGTGCCGGTCCACCAGGGCAACGGGTTGGTGCTGGGCGCCACGATCCTGGTGTTGCTGCGCGCGTTCGCCAACGGGGGTTCGTCGCTGACGGGTGTGGAGGCCATCTCCAACACGGTCGACTACTTCCGAAAGCCCCAGGGCCGCAACGCGCGACTCGTCCTGACCGCCATGGCCACCATTCTCGGCCTGCTGCTGGCCGGCGTCGCCTACCTCGCCCACGTCACGCACGCCACGCCGTACCTCACCGAGTACCCGTCGGTGCTGTCGCAGATCGGCCGCGCCGTCTTCGGCAACGGCATCCTCGGCGACGTCTTCTACATTCTGGTGCAGGCTTCGACGGCCGCGATCCTGTTCACCGGCGCGAACACCAGCTTCAACGGCTTCCCGGCGCTGGCCAGTTTCGTTGCCGAGGACCGCTTCCTGCCGCGCCAACTCACCAAACGCGGTCACCGGCTGGTCTTCTCGAACGGCATCATCACCCTGACGGCGCTGTCGGTGGTGTTGCTGGTGGTGACCGGCGGCTCGGTCAACGCGCTGGTGCCCTTCTATGCGATCGGTGTGTTCACCGGTTTCTCGATGGCCGGCTACGGAATGACCAAACACCATCTGACGCACCGCGAACCGGGATGGCGACGCCGCCTGGCGATCAACCTGTCCGCAGCGGTCCTGTCGACGATCGTGGTGGGCATCTTCGCGGTGGCGAAATTCACCGAGGGCGCGTGGCTGGTGGTCGTCGTCTTCCCGCTGCTGGTGTTCATGCTGATGCGGCTCAACCGCGAATACCGCGCCGAGGCGGCCATTCTCGAGATGTTCCGCACCGACCGCCCGGAGTTGGTGAAGTACGCGCGGCACCGGGTGTTCGTCCTCGTCGACTCCGTCGACCTGGCGGTGATCGAAGCGCTGCGGTACGGCAGGGGATTACGGGCCGACGAGCTGACCGCGGTGCACTTCATGGTCGACCCGGCCCACGCCGCCCAGCTGCGGAAGCGCTGGGATCACTTCGGGCTCGACACGCCGCTGCGGGTGGTGGACTGCCCGGACCGGCGCATCAGCCGCGCCGCGCAACTGCTGGTTGCCAAGGCGCGCGACGAACAACCGCACACCAACGTGACCGTGCTGCTGCCGCGTCGAACGTTCGCGCGGCTGCTGGGCCGGCTACTGCATGACCGCACCGCCGACAAGATCGCCCGCGCCGTGAGCCTGGTCCCGGACGCGGCGGCGACGATCGTGCCCTACGACGTCGAATCGCGCATCAAGGAGGCCTACCCGGACACCTTCGAGCAGCGGCTCGCGCAGGAGATCGACAAGCTCGAAGCCTGGGTGTCCAAGGGGGAGGACGAGAAGGTCGACTCCTACGAGCATCCCGAGCGGCCGGCGTCGGTGATCCTGGTGGCCGGGCTGATCTCGGGGCAGCGCGCCACCGTCGAAGGCCGGGTCAACCAGGTCGAAGACGTCACCGACCGCGGCCGGACCCTCCGCCAGGTCGTCGTCGGGGACAACAGCGGGGAAATGACGGTCACCTTCCGCCCCGGCCATGGGGGCGCCGACATTCAGCCCGGCCAGCTATTGCGCCTCACCGGGAAGGCCCGCCAGACCGGCAACCGCCCCATCTCGATGGTGGATCCGGTGTATTGCGTGATCGAGGACCCCGCGAAGGCCGTCGGCTCCGGCGAATCCGAAGAGGGCAGCTAAACGTAATGCTGCGCGAAGCAACGGATTAGCCGCACCGCGGGCAAATGCCCGCGCTGACGAGCGCCGTACCGCAGAGATCTTTCCCCTACCTCGCGAATTGCTCTGGAAAGCAGGGGGTTTCGCCGCGTGCAGGTCGCGCCCGGGGTTCCGGGTGAAAGGGCCGGGCCGCGCACCCGATGCGGCCGGAAACGGCAATCGGGGCGGTGAGCCGGGCGTCGATGAAATTCGGGTCGGTAAGCTGGCAGCCGCACGACTGCGCAACGCCGTTGGGGGAGAACAGGGGACTGCACATTGCGTGCCGCAACCGCCGCACCCATTGCTGTCATCGGCATGGCCTGCCGGCTTCCCGGTGGGATCGATTCTCCACAACGGCTGTGGGACGCATTGTTGCGCGGCGCCGATTTCGTGGGCGAGATCCCCGCCGACCGGTGGGACGCCGACCTGTACTACGACCCCGAACCCGGGGTGCCCGGCCGCTCGGTAACCCGGTGGGGCGCCTTCCTGGATGACGTCGGTGGCTTCGACTGCGATTTCTTCGGTATGACCGAGCGGGAAGCCACCGCGATCGACCCGCAACACCGCCTACTGCTGGAGACGTCCTGGGACGCCATCGAGCACGCGGGGCTCGACCCCGCGCGGCTGTCGCACTCGCAGACCGGGGTCTTCGTCGGGCTGACGCACGGCGACTACGAGCTGTTGTCCGCCGACTGCGGTGCCGCCGAGGGGCCGTACGGATTCACCGGCACCAGCAACGCCTTCGCGTCGGGCCGCGTCGCCTACACGCTGGGTCTGCACGGCCCGGCGGTCACCGTGGACACCGCGTGCTCGTCGGGCCTGATGGCCGTCCACCAGGCGTGCGGCAGCCTGAACGGCGGTGAGAGCGACTTCGCTCTGGCCGGTGGCGTCGTCGTGACGCTGGAACCACGCAAATCCGTCTCCGGCTCCCTGCAGGGCATGCTGTCGCCGACCGGCCGCTGCCACGCCTTCGACGCCGACGCGGACGGATTCGTGTCCGGCGAGGGCTGCGCCATGCTGCTGCTCAAGCGGCTCGACGACGCGCAACGCGACGGCGATCGCATCCTGGCGGTGGTGCGCGGCACCGCCGCCAACCAGGACGGCCGCACCGTGAACATCGCGGCGCCCTCGGAAACCGCCCAGGTGGCCGTCTACCGGAAGGCCTTGGATACCGCCGGGATCGACGCGGCGACCGTCGGCTTCGTCGAGGCGCACGGGACCGGGACCCCGGTCGGGGATCCGATCGAATACTCGAGCCTGGCCGCCGTGTACGGCACCGAGGGGCCCTGCGCGCTGGGTTCGGTGAAGACGAACTTCGGGCATCTGCAGTCGACCTCCGGGCCGTTGGGCCTGATGAAGGCGATCCTCGCGCTGCAGCACGGCATCGTCCCGCGCAACCTGCACTTCACCCGCCTGCCCGACGAGATGGCGCAGGTCAAGACCGAACTGTTCGTGCCGCAGGCCGACGCGCCCTGGCCCACCGACGGCCGGCACCCGCGCCGCGCCGCGGTGTCGTCCTACGGCATGTCGGGCACCAACGTGCACGCCGTCCTGGAAGAAGCACCGGCGCAGGCGCCGGAACGCGGCACCGCGCCGAACGACGACGGCCCGCTGCTGTTCCCGGTGTCGGCCACGTCCGCGGAGCAACTGCGGGTCACGGCCGCCCGGATCGCGGACTGGGTGGACGAGCACGCCGGCGCGGCCGGGAGCGCCGGCCTGCGGGATCTGGGCTACACCCTGGCGCGCCGCCGCGCGCACCGGCCGGTGCGGACGGTGGTCTCGGCCGGCAGCTTCGGCGAGCTGAGCGCGGCCCTGCGCGATGTCGCCGGCAGTGACATCCCCTACGAACACGCCGTCGGGCAGGACGACCTCGGGCCGGTGTGGGTGTTCTCCGGGCAGGGGTCGCAGTGGCCGGCGATGGGTGCCGAACTGCTGGCCAGGGAGCCGGTCTTCGCCGCGACCATCGCCGAGCTGGAACCGCTGATCGCCGCGGAATCGGGGTTCTCGGTCACCGCGGCCATGTCGGCGCCCGAGGTGGTGACCGGCATCGACCGGGTACAGCCGACGATCTTCGCGATGCAGGTCGCGCTGGCCGAGACGATGACGTCCTACGGCGTGCGCCCCGGCGCCGTCATCGGGCATTCCCTGGGTGAATCGGCGGCCGCGGTGGTCGCCGGCGGGCTGACGCTGCACGACGGGGTCCGCGTCATCTGCCGCCGCTCGAAACTGATGGCGCGGATCGCGGGTAGCGGCGCCATGGCGTCGGTGGAACTGCCCGGCCAGCAGGTGTTGTCGGAACTGTCCATTCGCGGGATCTCCGACGTCGTGCTGTCCGTGGTCGCCTCGCCGACGTCGACTGTCGTCGGCGGCGACGCGCGGGAAATCCGCGACCTGGTCGCGACTTGGCAGGAGCAGGACATCATGGCGCGCGAGGTGGCGGTGGACGTGGCCTCGCACTCGCCGCAGGTGGAACCGATCCTCGACGAGCTCCTCGAGGCGCTCGACGGGCTCGAGCCCGTCGAACCGCAGGTTCCCTACTACTCGGCGACGCTGTGGAACCCGCGCGAACGGCCGTCGTTCACCGGCGACTATTGGGCCGAAAACCTGCGCTACACAGTGCGATTCGCGGCGGCCGTGCAGGCCGCCCTGAAGGACGGCTACCGGGTCTTCGGGGAACTGGCGCCGCATCCGCTGCTCACCCACGCCGTCGAGCAGAACGCCGGCGGCCTGGACATGCCCATCGCGGCGCTCGCCGCCATGCGCCGCGAGCAGGAGCTGCCGGCCGGGTTGCGCGGCTTCGTCGCCGACGTGCACAGCGCCGGCGCCGCGGTGGATTTCTCCGTGCAGTACCCCACCGGGCGTCTGGTGGACGCCCCGCTGCCGACCTGGACGCATCGCAGGCTGATGCTCAGCCGCGAGGCCACCGAGCAGGCGCAGGGCGCCGCCGTCCAGGCCGTCCATCCGCTGCTGGGCGCGCACGTGCACCTGCCCGAGGAACCCGAGCGCCACGTCTGGCAGGGGGACCTCGGCACCGAGGCGCACCCCTGGCTCGGCGACCACCGAATCCACCACGTGGCCGCGCTGCCCGGCGCCGCCTACTGCGAGATGGCGCTGGCCGCCGCGCGCGCGGTTTTCGGCGAACGCTCCGAGGTGCGCGACGTCACGTTCGAGCAGACGCTGTTGCTGGACGACCGGACGCGGGCATTCTCGGCGGCGACGGTGGTCGCGCCCGCGGTCCTCGAGTTCACGGTGGACACCCACGACGAGGGCGAACGCGTGCGCCGGGCGGGCGCGGTCCTGCATGCCCTCGAGGAAGCGGACGGGCAGCCGGGCGCCCATGACATGGCCACCCTGATCGCCGGTCACCCGTCCGGCATGGACGGCGCCGAATTGCGAAAGGCCTTCGACGCCATCGGGATTCAATACGGCACGGCCTTCTCGGGTCTGGCCGCGGCGCTCGTGGGCGACCCGGACGCCGGCACGGTGCTCGCCGAGGTGGCCCTTCCCGGTGCGATCCGTTCGCAGCAGTCGGGCTACGCCGTTCACCCCGCCCTGCTGGACGCGTGCTTCCAGTCGGTCGTCGTGCATCCCCGGGTGCAGGAGGCGGGCGCGGGCGGCCTGCTGTTGCCGGTCGGTGTGCGCAGGTTGCGCAGCTATGCCTCGACGCGCAATGCGCAATACTGCCTCGCCCGGGTGACGTCGTCGCGCCCCGGCGAGTGCGAGGCCGACCTCGACGTGCTGGACCCGGCCGGAACCGTGCTGTGCAGGATCGAGGGACTGCGGCTGGCCGGAGGGGTCTCCGAAGAGGAGCGGTCACACCGGCTGCTCAACGAGCGGTTGCTGACCATCGAATGGGAGGCCTCGCAACTCCCGGACCCGCCCGGCGGCGAGCCGGGTTCGTGGCTGCTGCTCAGCGCCTGCGACGTGGCGGACCCGGTGACGGCCCGACTGGGCGAGGCGTTGAATTGCGATGGCGCCCAATGCACCACGGTGTCTTTGCCGCTCGGCTCGGTGGAACCCGCTCGGTTGCGCGCGCTGCTGTCCGGGGCAGGCGAGCTGCCCTCGAATGGGCACGCGCCGCTGAAGGGCCTCACCGGTGTCGTCGTGGTGACCGCGCCGGGTGCCGGCCGCACCGACGAGAGCCGTCGCGGCCGCGACTACGTTTCGCACCTGGCGGCCGTCGCCCGTGAGCTCTCCGAGCTGCCCGGCGAGGCGCCCCGGCTTTTCGTGCTGACCCGCAACGCCGCGACCGTGGCCGCCGGCGACGTGGCAAACCTCGAGCAGGCCGGGCTGCGCGGACTGCTGCGGGTGATCGATTCCGAGCATCCGCACCTGAGCGTCACCCAGATCGACATCGACGCGGCGACCGAACCCAAACACGTTGCGCTGCAGTGCAAGAGCGGATCAGAAGAGGACGAGACCGCGTGGCGCGACGGCGAGTGGTACACCGCGCGGCTGCGGCCCGGGCCGCTGCGCCCGGCCGAACGGCGCAGCACGGTCGTCGATCACGGGCGCGACGGCATGCGCCTGCAGATCCGCATCCCGGGCGACCTCGAATCGCTGGAGTTCACCGCGGTCGACCGCGTGCCGCCGGGGCCCGGGGAGATCGAGGTCGCGGTGGCCGCGTCCACCATCAACTTCGCCGACGTGCTGGTGGCCTTCGGCCGCTATCCCACCTTCGAGGGCTACCGGCAGCAGCTGGGTGGGGACTTCGCCGGTGTGGTGACCGCCGTCGGCCCGGGCGTCACCGAGCACAAGGTCGGCGACCGGGTCGGCGGGCTGTCCCGGAACGGATGCTGGGGCACCTTCGTCCTCGCCGACGCCCGGCACGCGGTCACGCTGCCGGACGGCATGCAGCTGGACGACGCGGCGGCGGTGCCGACCGCGGCGGCAACCGCGTGGTACGGCCTGCACGACCTGGCCCGCATCGCGCCTACCGACAAGGTGCTGATCCACTCCGGCACCGGGGGAGTCGGGCAGGCCGCCATCGCGATCGCCAGGGCCGCGGGTTGCGAGGTGTTCGCGACGGCGGGCAGCCCGCAGCGCCGGCAACTGCTGCACGACATGGGGATTGAGCATGTCTACGATTCGCGCAGCACGGCGTTCGCCGACGAGATCCGCCGCGACACCGGCGGGTACGGCGTCGACGTGGTGCTCAACTCGCTGCCGGGCGCCGCGCAGCGCGCGGGCATCGAGCTGCTGGCCCTCGGCGGGCGGTTCGTCGAGCTGGGCAAGCGCGACATCTACGGCGACACCCGCCTGGGGCTGTTCCCGTTCCGCCGGAACCTGTCGTTGTTCGCGGTCGATCTGGCACTGCTGACGTTCAGCCACCCCGAGACGGTCCGTCGCCTGCTGACCACCGTGTACCAACGCACGGCCGACGGCGAGCTGCCGCCGCCGCGGACGACGCACTACCCGATCCACGATGCGGCCACCGCGGTCCGCCTGGTCGCCGCCGCCGGACATACGGGCAAGGTGGTGCTCGACGTGCCGCGCGCGGGGCGCACCGTGGCGGCGGTCCCCCCGGAGCAGGTGCGGCCGTTCCGCACCGACGGCGCCTACATCGTCACCGGCGGCCTGGGCGGCCTGGGCCTGTTCCTGGCCGCCGAGATGGCCGCCGGCGGCGCCGGGCGCATCGTGCTCAATTCGCGCTCGGCACCCGACGAGCGCGCGCGCCAAGCCATCGAGCGGCTGCGCGCCGGCGGGGCCGACATCGTGGTGGAGTGCGGCGACATCGCCGAGCCGGGCACGGCCGAACGCCTGGTCACGTCCGCGGGTGCGACCGGGCTGCCGGTACGCGGGGTGCTGCACGCGGCCGCGGTCGTGGAGGACGCGACGTTGACCAACGTCACCGACGAACTGATCGACCGGTGCTGGGCGCCGAAGGTTTACGGTGCCCGGCATCTGCAGCTGGCCTTGCAGGAAGGGCAAGCCCGCGAGCCACTGGACTGGTTCTGCGCGTTCTCCTCGGCCGCCGCCCTGGTCGGCTCCCCGGGGCAGGGCGCCTATGCGGCGGCCAACAGCTGGCTGGACGCGTTCGCGCACTGGCGCCGCGCCCAGGGCCTGCCGGGCACCACCATCGCGTGGGGCGCGTGGTCCGAGGTCGGGCGCGCCACGGCCCTGGCGGAAGACGCCGGCATCGCGATCACGCCGGACGAGGGCTACCGCGCGTTCGAAACCCTGCTGCGCTACGACCGGCCCTACTCGGGCTACGCGCCTATCATGGGGACGCCGTGGCTGACGTCGTTCGCGCAGCGCAGCCGCTTCGCCGAGGAGTTCGGATCGGTGGCCCAGGGCAGACCGGACACGGGCAAATTCCTGGCCGAACTCAAGGCGCTGCCCCGCGAGGAGTGGCCCTCCGCCCTCCGCCGACTGGTCTCCGGCCAGATCAGCCTGTTGCTGCGGCGCACGATCGATCCCGACCGCCCGCTGTCCGATTACGGCCTGGACTCGCTCGGCAACCTGGAGCTGCGAACCCGGATCGAAACCGAAACGGGTGTGCGCGTCAGCCCCACCAAGATCACGACGGTGCGTGACTTGGCCGAGCACTTGTGCGACGAGTTGGCCGCTGCCGAGACCGCGTCGTCGGCGCCCTGACCCAAGCGGCCGGCCTCTGCGGAGGAAGCGCGTGAGCCCAACGGTCACGACGGCGGCATTCAACTCATCGTGGTTACAACCGGCCCCGATGGGCAAGGCAGGCCGGCACCTGAGGCGACGGCCACCGGCAGGTCGTGGAGGCCGACCGGGACGGCGGCGCGGTGGCGGTGCAGTGGAAATCTCCTGTAAATTGGCCATCTTAGGTAGAAGACCGGCGACAGCCCGGTTTGACCGGCGGGCGACCCGGTGAGGGTCGTCAGGAGAGTTTCCCGAGAGCGTGGAGCTGAGCATGTCGAACAACATCACCTGGCATGAACACCACATCAGTCGCAGCAGCCGCGAGAAACTCAACGGGCATCGGGGTTGCGTCCTGTGGTTCACCGGTCTCAGCGGCAGCGGTAAGAGCACGGTGGCCAACACCGTCGAGCAGAAGCTCTACGAGCGGGGTGTCCGAAGCTATCTCCTCGACGGGGACAACGTCCGTTATGGGCTCAACGCCGGACCGGACACCCTCGAACCACGGCATGGGGTCGAGTTCGCCAAGAGGTTCGGGCTGGGCTTCTCCGCGGAAGATCGCGAAGAGAACATTCGCCGCATCGGGGCCGTCTCGAAGCTGTTCTGTGAGGCCGGTGTCATCGCTTTGACGGCTTTCATCAGTCCCTACCGGCGCGATCGCGACGCGGTGCGGGAAACGCTCGTCGAAGGCGACTTCCAGGAGATCTTCATCGATACCCCGCTCGAGATCTGCGAAAGGCGCGACCCCAAGGGGCTGTACAAGAAGGCCCGGGCGGGGGAGATCAAGGGATTCACCGGGATCGACGATCCCTACGAGGCCCCGGTGCAACCGGAACTGCGACTCGCGGGCGGTCAGAAGGACGCGGACACACTGGCCGAGGAGGTGATTGCCCACCTCGAGAAGGTCGGCGTCGTCCCGGCCCTCGCGCGCAGCCGCGACGGTGCCCTCGAGGTCTAGCGGGTCTAGGAATCGGAACAGGCGCCGGACTGTTCGAAGAAAGTGTTGGGCGGCGAAACGAGGGGCATCAGATGAGCTACACGGGTCACAACGGCAAGCCGATCGTGGAGCGGGTATCCACCGAAAACGCGGCCGGCCGGATCCAGGGCCTGGCGCGAGTGCCCATATCGAAGGCGACCGCGCACGAGGTCATCAGCCTGTCCTACGGGTTCTTCACGCCGCTCACCGGGTTCATGGGGCGGCAAGAGGTCGATACCACGCTGGACAAGTTGGCGCTGCCCGACGGCACGCTGTGGAGCATCCCGATCGTCTTCGACCTGTCGGCGGACGACATCGAGAGGCTGGGCGTCGACGAGGGCTCCGGCGTGGTGCTGGAATACCTCGACGTCCCCCTCGCCATCCTCGACGTCACCGAGATCTACGAGTACGACCTGCAGCGCCTGGCCGAGAAGACTTACGGCACAACGGACCCACGGCACCCGGGCGTGAAGAAGACGCTGGCGTACGAGAACCGGTTCGTGGCCGGAGACATCACGCTCATCAACGAGCCGGTGTTCAACGAGCCCTTCAAGAGCTTTTGGCTCACGCCCAAGCAGCACCACGACGCGCTCGCGGAGAAGAATTGGAACCACGTCGTGGCCCATCAGACCCGCAACGTCCCACACACCGGCCACGAGGCGCTGATGAAGCAGGCGTGGCTGGCCGCCAATGAGGACCAGCCCGTCGACGAATTGAACACCGGAGTGCTCGTCAACGCCATCATCGGGCAGAAGCGGGTGGGCGACTACATCGACGAGGCGATCCTGTTGACCCAGGACGCGCTGAGGACCAGCGGCTACTTCCGGGAAGACGTCCACAAGGTGACCTTCACGTTGTGGGACATGCGCTACGCCGGACCGAGGGAGGCGATCTTCCACGCCATCCTGCGGACCAACCTCGGCTGCACGCACCACATGTTCGGGCGCGACCACGCC
The DNA here is from genome assembly GCF_001667785.1 of Mycobacterium sp. E3247. Classification (NCBI taxonomy): domain Bacteria; kingdom Bacillati; phylum Actinomycetota; class Actinomycetes; order Mycobacteriales; family Mycobacteriaceae; genus Mycobacterium; species Mycobacterium sp. E3247. The sequence continues at coordinate 12,321 of NZ_LZJG01000113.1, forward strand.
GGCGTCGGCGACTTCTACCATCCCTACGACTCGCAGAACCTCCTTCAGGACCACCGCTCGGAGCTGGACATCAAACCGGTGTTCCTGCGGGAGAATTGGTACTGCCCTGAATGCCGCGAAGTGACCAACTCGGCGCTGTGCGGCCACGACGCCAAGGCGCAGAGCTTCAGCGGAAGCCTGATCCGAAGCATCCTCACCGACGAGGTGAAGCCGACGCAGCAGGTCATGCGGCACGAGGTGTTCGAGGTGGTGCTTCAGGCCGCCGCCGAGTACGGCCAGGGCTCGCCGTTCGTCACCGAGGAGTACCTGAGGGACCGGCTGCCCGTGTTCACCCTGAACCAGTTGAAGGGGGCCGACTCGTGAGCGGCGAGGAGAACAAGATCAAGGTCAACGTGTGGATCAACGAGGAGCGGCTCGAGGCGCTGGCGAAGGCCGGAATGGCCGACTCGGCGAAGGAAGCGTTCGCAGGCATGAAGCTTCTGGAGATCCACACCACCGAAGAGCAGAAAGACGTTGTCCTGCAACGCTTTCCGGGGGCAAAATACGACTCCGCCACCACCAAGTCCATCGAGTTGCTACCCAAGAAGGTCAAGGACAGGCTGTTGCAGTTGTCCATCGCGCTGCACTCCACGGGCCCTGACGTGATGGACAGCTTCCTTGCCGAATCGCAACCCTAGCGGGGCGCGTCCGCTCAGGCGTCCAACCGGGTGAACTGCTGGCGGCGGTACTGCTCGACGCAGGCGGCGCGCCGGATCTTGCCGCTCGTCGTGGTGGGGATGGAACCCGGGGGCACCAGCACGAGATCGGCGACATTGAGGCCGTGCGAGCTCGAAATCGCCGCGGTGACATCGTTTTTGACGGTGTCGAGCCGGCGCAACGCGTCCTCGGCGGAATCGCCGCGCTTCTTCCATTCGATGATGGTCACCAGCTTTTCGGACTCGTCCACCGCGACGGAGATCGCCGCGACCCGGCCCCCGGTGATCTGTTGGACCGTCGACTCGATGTCCTCGGGATAGTGGTTGCGCCCGTACACGATCAGTAGATCCTTCATCCGGCCCACGATGAACATCTCGCCCTCGGAGACGAAGCCGAGATCACCGGTGCGCAGCCACGGTCCCGCGGGCGTGCCCGGTGACGGGTCGGTCACGGTGCCGCCGAAGGTGCGCTCGGTTTCCTCCGGCTTCCGCCAATAGCCGCCGGCCACGTTCTCGCCGTGCACCCAGATTTCGCCGACCGCCCCCGGCGGGCGTTCCCTGCCGGTGTCCGGGTCGACGATCCGCACCGCCGGCGACCTCGGCGTGCCATAGCTGAGTAGCGGTGAGCCGGTTTGCGCCGAACACCGTTGCGCCGCCCCCTCCGACAACCGCTCGGATTCGAAGTGAACGACCTCCGGGGCGCCGCCCCGGGTGCGGCTGGCGACGTAGACGGTCGCCTCCGCGAGGCCGTAGGAGGGGCGCATCATGTGATCGCGGAAGTTGTACGGGGCGAACCGTTTACAGAATCGGTCCAGCGTGGCGGGATGGATGCGCTCGGCGCCGCTGATGATGCCCAGCACGTTGCCCAGGTCGACGCCGTCCAGGTCGGCATCCGACGTCTTGCGGGTGGCCAGCTCGAAGGCGAAGTTGGGCGCCGCCGACATCACCGGTGCGCCGTTGGCCATCGCGTGGATCCACCGCGCCGGGCGCTGCAGGAAGGCCACCGGGCTCGTCAGGTCACCGCGGTAGCCACCCAGGATCGGCGCGATCACGCCGAGCACGAAACCCATGTCGTGATAGAAGGGCAGCCACGACACCACGGTCGTGTCGCGCGGCGGGACGCCGTTGGCCTCGACGAAATAGTCGGCCATCAGCTGCTGGAAGTTCACCTGAAGGTTGCGGTGCGAGATCACCACCCCGGCGGGCAGCCGAGTGGAGCCGGAGGTGTACTGCAGGTACGCCGTGCCTGGGGCGCCGCTCACCCGGATGCTCGGAGCGCCCGCATCGTCCAAATCGAGCGCGTCGACCTCGACGACGGCCGGCGTGGCCGTCGAGCCCGGTTGCCGGAGGTGGTCGGAGACGGCTCCGGCGGCCGCGGACGTGGTGAGGACGACGGTGGGTGTGGTGTCGGCCAGGACGGCGCTCACCCGTTCGTCGTGCGAGCCGGCCGCGGGTACCGACAGCGGGACCGCGATCAGCCCGGCCTGCATCGCGCCCAGGAACGCCACGATGTAGGCCAGCCCTTGGGGAGCGAGGATCACGGCGCGGTCGCCCACGGCCCCATGCCGCCTGACCGCGTGCGCGACGTTCAGCGTCCGCCGGTACAGCTGCGCCCACGTCAACGCCTCGGTGACGCCCGCCCAATCCTGCTCGTAGTCGGTGTAGCGGAACGCCACGTCGTCGGGCTGCAGCCCGGCGCGTTCACGCAGCAGGGCGACCACGGACGCGTTCTGCATGCGCGTTAGGTTACCGCCTCGCCCCGGGGCCCACCCGGCAGTCGCAAGCCCACCGAAAACAGCAGCCGCACCTCGGGATCGGCCAACGACGTCGACAACAACCTCTCGATGCGGCGCACGCGGTAGCGGACGGTGTTGGGATGCACGTGCAGCGACCGCGCGGCGGCCGCGACGTCGCCGAAGTCGTCCAGATACACCCGCAGGGTCTCGGCCAGCACCGGTTCCCGGGCGCGCAGCTCGGCGATGCGCGGATCGACCAGCCGGTCTTCGCGGCCGACCAGGGCCAGGATCTCGTCGAGCAGGACGGTGGTGCGCGCCTCGGCCAGCGACGTCACCTGTGGCATCGAAACCGGATGGCGCGCAGCGCTGTCCAGCACGCGGTCCAGTTCGGCGCGCGCCGCGGCGATCCCGGCCAGGCCGGTGACGGGAGCGGCGACCGCGGCCCGCAACTGCACCCCGAGCTCGGCGCGCATCGCCGCGACGGTGCCGCGCACCCACGAGTTGACCGAACGGGTCTGCGTCTGGGGCAGCAGCACATAGATCCGCGATCCGCGCGAGGCCACCTGGGCATCGCTCCGAAAGGCGCTGGCGCTCAACGCCATCACGTCGGCCAACCGCGCCTGGCGGGGCGTGCCGTCGGCCGCGGCGTCGGCGGTGTCCCAGCCGATCAGCGCCGCGTCGCCGTCGGGGGTGACGCCGAGTTCGCGCGCGACGGCGACCGGGTCGGGTTCGCCGTCGATCAGGCCCAGCAGCTGCTGCACCCGCCGCGCGTGCGTGGACGGCCGCGCCGCCAACCGCGCCATGATCCGCGCGGCGAGCACCGCCGCACCGCGCAGCATCTGCTCGGCGTCATCGGCCAACGGCTGCGAGCCCTGCTGCACCCAGATGGTGCCGGCGAACGTCGGCGGTCGCCGCGCGTCCAACGCGGGCTGGTGGATCCCGACGGCCAGGCGCGGCCGCAGGCCCAACTCGGGACGTTCGGCCACGCGCACCACCTGATCGCCGGCCCGCAGCGCATCGAAAATGCCCCACTGGCCGATCCATTCGAGATGCGCGGGCGGCCCCGCCCGGCCCAGGATGGACAGGCGGCGCAGCTCGTCGGCTTCGTCGTTGGAGGCCGAATACGCCAACACGTGCGACTGGGCATTCTCGATGCTGACCATGCCGTGGATGCGGTCGGCCAGCGACTGCGCCAAGCCGAACAGGTCGGTGCCCGAGTCCTCGGTCTCGTCGGCGCGGTCGCCGTGATGCTCGAGCACGTGACTGACCAACTGGTAGAGCCGTTCCCAGCGGGCCCGCGGCTCGACGGCGACCACCGCCGAGCCGGCCCCCACCGCCGCATTCACCAAGGCGTTCGAGGGTTCCTTGGCGAAGAGCGCCACCGGCACCCGCTCGCGGGCCTGCTTGCTCACCCAGCGCAGCGCCTCGTCGTCGGCGACCCCCAGCAGGAAGAACGCGTCGGACGACCCCACGGCCGCCGCGAGTCCGAGCCGCACGTCGTCGCCGTCGATCAGCGCGGCGGAAGTCACCGGAAGATCCAGGCCCCGCGGCGCTTCGACCAGGCTGACCAGCGTCGCGTCCAGCGCCAACAACAGCTGACCCAGCCCCACACCAGCCATTGTCCGATCGTACTATCAAAGGGCGCCCATGCTGTCCGATCGGCTAATTCCGTGGGGCGCCGTGGCGAGGATCCTGGCGGCATGGACGCGATAACCCAGGTGCCGCTGCCGGCCAACGAGCCGGTCCACGACTACGCGCCGCAATCCCCGGAACGCGACCGGCTGCGTGCCGAGCTGGCCGCGCTGGCCGACCACCCGATCGACCTCCCGCACGTCATCGGCGGCAGACACCGGATGGGCGACGGTGATCGCATCGAGGTCGTCCAACCGCACCGGCACGCCGCCACGCTGGGCACCCTGACCAACGCCGTGCACGCCGACGCGGCGGCGGCGATCGACGCCGCCATGGCAGCGAAACCCGCCTGGGCGGCAATGCCTTTCGACGAGCGTGCGACGGTGTTCCTGCGGGCCGCGGACCTGCTGGCCGGGCCCTGGCGGGAGAAGATCGCCGCCGCGACCATGCTGGGCCAATCGAAATCCGTCTACCAGGCCGAGATCGACTCGCCCTGCGAGCAGGTCGACTTCTGGCGCTTCAACGTGGAGTTCGCGCGCCAGATCCTGGCGCAGCAGCCGATCAGCGGGCCCGGCGAATGGAATCGCAGTGACTATCGTCCGCTCGACGGATTCGTCTACGCCATCACGCCGTTCAACTTCACCTCCATAGCGGCCAACCTGCCGACCGCGCCGGCGCTGATGGGCAACACCGTCGTGTGGAAGCCGTCGATCACGCAGACCCTGTCGGCCTACCTGACCATGCGGCTGCTGGAGGCCGCGGGGCTGCCGCCCGGCGTCATCAACCTCGTCACCGGCGACGGGTTCGCGGTGTCCGACGTTGCGCTGGCCGACCCGCGGCTGGCCGGCATCCACTTCACCGGGTCCACCGGCACCTTCCAGCGCCTGTGGCAGCAGGTGGGCGCCAATATCGGTCGCTACCACAGCTATCCGCGGCTGGTCGGCGAGACCGGCGGCAAGGACTTCGTGGTGGCGCACCGTTCGGCGCGGCCGGATGTGCTGCGCACCGCGCTGATTCGCGGTGCGTTCGACTACCAGGGCCAGAAATGCTCGGCGGCGTCGCGGGCGTTCATCCCGCACTCGGTGTGGCGGCGCATCGGCGACGACTTCCTGGGCCAGACCGCCGCGCTGCGCTACGGCGACGTCACCGACCTGACCAACTACGGCGGGGCGCTGATCGACGAGCGGGCGTTCGCCAAGAACGTCGAGGCGATCGAGCGGGCGAAGAGCGCCGCCCACGTCACCATCGCGGTGGGCGGCGAATACGACGACAGCGTCGGCTATTTCGTACGTCCCACGGTGCTGCTGTCCGACGACCCGGCCGACGAGTCGTTCGCCACCGAGTATTTCGGTCCGCTGCTTTCGGTGCACGTGTACCCCGACGACGACTACCAACGCATCCTCGGCGTGATCGACGGTGGCTCGCGGTACGCGCTGACGGGCGCGGTCATCGCCGATGATCGCGGGGCGGTGCTGGCCGCGCAGGAGCGCCTGCGCTTCGCCGCCGGGAACTTCTACGTCAACGACAAACCCACGGGCGCGGTCGTCGGGCGCCAGCCGTTCGGTGGTTCGCGTGGCTCGGGCACCAACGACAAGGCGGGCTCGGTGCTGAACCTGTTGCGCTGGACGTCGGCCCGCACCATCAAGGAGACGTTCGTCCCGGCGACCCACCATACCTACCCGCACATGGCGGCCGAGTGATGACCGGCGTGTTCGCCAGCACGCTGCGCCCGGCGATCATGGCCGCCAGCCGGCGACCGGGATTGCGCCGGGCCGCCGAAGGGCTGCCCATCGCCCGTCGGGTGGTGCACCGCTTCGTTCCCGGCGAGACCATCGACAGCGCGCTGGGCAGCGTTGCGGCGCTTCGCGGTTCGGGCCGGTGCGTCAGCCTCGACTACCTCGGTGAAGACGTGACCGACGCCGGCGCCGCCAACTCGGCGGTGGCGGTGTATCGGGACCTGATCGACCGGCTGGCCAGGTTCGGCGATGACGCGGCCGACCGGCCGCTCGAGGTGTCGCTGAAGCTGTCGGCCCTGGGGCAGGCGCTGGGTCGCGACGGCGAGAAGATCGCCCGGGAGAACGCCTTCGCGATCTGCGAAGCGGCGCAGCGCGCCGGCGTGTGGGTGACGGTGGACGCCGAGGACCACACGACGACGGACTCCACGCTGGCGATCGTGCGCGATCTGCGGAACGACTTCTCTTGGCTGGGCGTGGCGTTGCAGGCCTACCTGCGGCGCACGTTGGGCGATTGCCGGGAATTCGCCGACGCCGGGGCGCGAATCCGGTTGTGCAAGGGGGCCTACGACGAACCGGCGGCGGTAGCCTATCGCGACCCCGCCGCGGTGACCGATTCCTACCTGCGTTGCCTGCGGGTGTTGATGGCCGGTTCGGGCTACCCCATGGTGGCTTCCCACGACTCGGCGATCATCGAGGAGGTGCCCGCGCTGGCCCGCGAAGTGGGTCGGGATACAACGGATTTCGAGTATCAGATGCTGTACGGCATCCGCGATGGGGAGCAGCGACGGCTCGCCGACTCCGGCAACCGGGTCCGCGTTTACGTGCCGTTCGGCACCCAGTGGTACGGCTACTTCATGCGCCGCCTGGCCGAGCGGCCCGCGAACCTGACGTTCTTCCTGCGGGCGCTGGCGCAGCGCGGGCACTGAGTGGGAGCTCACGGCTTGCGTGTGCCGTCAGGGCGGCGACACGCCGACGATCACCGCCCTGTCCCACAGTCAAAGCCCTGGCGCACACTCGAGGCGCGGGCGTTGAGCCATAGCGACGGTGGGGCGTCTGGTGGCCAATCAGGCTGCCTGGCTTGGTGGCTGACGACCGTCGCCCCGGAGACAGCCGAAACTTGTCGGTGGCCGCTGCGATGATGTGGTTATGTCTTTGACCGCCTCGCCTCCGGCTGCAGTTACCCCTGCCGAGCGCCTGGATGGGTTGTTTGAGGAGTTGGCGGAGTTGGCGGGTCAGCGTAATGCGATTGATGGGCGGATCGTGGAGATCGTCGCTGAGTTGGATCGCGACGAGCTGTGCGGTGTCACGGGTGCGCGGTCGGTGGCGGCGTTGGTGGCCTGGAAGCTGGGCTTGTCGTCGGCGAATGCCCACACGATTAGCACCGTGGCACACCGGCTGCAGGAGTTTCCGCGGTGTGCCCAGGGCCTGCGGGAGGGTCGGCTGTCGCTGGATCAGGTCGGGGTCATCGCCGCGCAAGCGGGTGAGGGGTCTGATGAGCATTACGCCGAGTTGGCGCGGGTCGCTACGGTCAACCAGCTGCGTACCGCGGTCAAGCTGGAACCGCGACCCGAACCTCAGACTCGGCCGCGATCGCAGCCGGCGATCACCAAGACCGCCGATGAGGAGTTCACCTGCTGGCGCATCAGGCTGCCGCACGTGGACGCGGCGAAGTTCGACGCCGCCTTGGCCTCTCATCGTGATGCGCTGATCGCCGAGTGGAAACACGACCGCGGCAACGGCGACATCCCAGCGGAGATCGCACCGCCACTGCCGGGCACGCTCGAGGCGTTCATGCGCCTGGTCGAAGCCGGGTGGGATGCCGAGGCGGCCCGCCGGCCGCACGGGCAGCACACCACGGTGGTGGTGCATCTCGACGTCGAGCAGCCCGCCGCCGCGCTGCATCTGGGTCCGCTGCTCACCGAGGATGACCGCCGCTACCTGACCTGTGATGCCACCTGCGAGGTGTGGTTCGAACGTGCCGGCGAGGTCATCGGCGCCGGCCGAACGACGCGCACGATCAGCCGGCGGCTGCGCCGGGCGCTGGAGCATCGCCACCGCATGTGCGCGGTGCCCGGCTGTGGCGCCACCCGTGGGCTGCACGCGCATCACCTCCGGCACTGGGAAGACGGCGGCCCCACCGAATTGGCCAACCTGGTACTGGTCTGCCCCTATCACCACCGGCTGCACCACCGCGGCCTGATCACCCTCACCGGACCCGCCGCCGACCTGACCGTCACCGACAGCTCCGGCCGCCCGCTCAGCGCAGCATCACTCGCGCGCCCACCCACCCTGGCCCCACCCGCCGTCGCGCCGTGCCCCGGACCCACCGGCGAACGCGCCGACTGGTGGTGGTACGACCCCTTCCAGCCGCAACCACCGCCCTCCAACTAGGCCGGCAGCGCGGTCGTCGACGAGATTCCCGATCTCGGCGTCACGGGTTTCGCGCTGGATCCTCAACTGTTACATCGGCTACCCGAGTCATCCGGGGCAGCCCTCACGGTTCGCGGTGTCAAGCGCCTTCGGCGCGCCCTCGAGGGCGGAGTGCAGCGACTCGAAGACCTGCGGGTCCCACGTCAGCGCCGTCTTCCAGTCCAGCCCGGCCTGGTTGGAGACGAAAATGCTGTGCGTGTCGTCGAACGCGTAGCAGCGCCGGTGCGGCAGCACGGAATCGGGCAGGTCGACCGCCAGCGCGCTACGCAACGCCACGATGCCGTCGTTGGGCCACACCATGGGGTTGACCTGCCCGGCCTTGGTGAACTTCTTGCCCCCGATCAGCACCACGGGGATCTTGTCCAACACCCCGGCCTGGAACTGGTTCCAGCCGTCCTTGCCCATCAGGTAAGCCTGATTCACCTCGCGGCCGGAACCCGACACCAGCCGCAGCACTTCGGTCTTGAAACCCTTCATCGCGTTCTCGCAGAACTGGTCGCCCGCGCAGTCGGTCAGCGGGAGGACGTCGTTGGCGTAATCCGACAGGTACGAGCCCTGCCACGGCGTGCCGATCGTGGTCAGCGAGCGGACGTGCACCGCCGAGTTCGTGGTGGTCAGTACCCGGATCGCCGCCCGCGAGTACAGGCCGCCCATCGAGTGGCCGACCAGGTCGACCTCGTTTATGCCCTTGTCGGTGTGCAGGTAGGTCAAAAACCGCGCCAGGTGTTCGCCGGCGGTGTCGATGCTCCCGGTGGAGTTCACGGTCATGTTCTCCGGCAGCGTGATTGGGCAGACCCCGAACGGGCCGAAGCCGGTCTGGTCCACCACCTGCCCCCGGCCGGCCATCGCCGGTGACGTGAACACCTTGTAGCCCTGCTTGAGCAGGTATTCGCGGATCGCGGTGTCGGTGTTGCCCGCCGCCAGCCCGGTCGAGCACGCCTGGTCGGGTGTGGTGAACGGGCTCGTCGCATCCCCGCCGGAGACGATGACGACCGCCTGCGACGCCGCGCGCTTCTGGTCGGACCGGCCGCACCCCAGCAGCATCGACGTCGTGGCCACCACGATCGCGGTGAGCGCCAGCATGCGTCGCACACCCTGGATGCTAACCGTCGCACCGGCCGCGATCGGCCGATTCGAGCGACTCAGGGGGCGCGTCTGGGCCGTGCGCGTTCGCCGGCGAACCCGCGCACCGCGTAGGCGCGCACGAACTCGGCCACCGCCTCGGGATCGTCCATGTCCAGCGTCGAGGACGGCGTGCTGAAGAGCGAGAACAGGATGCGCGCGAACCATTCGCCGGCGGTCTGGACGTCGAGGTCCTTGCGCACCTCCCCGGTGAGCCTGGCGGCCGACAGGTAGGGCGCGACGAAGTCGACGCACTCGCGCAGCAGCACGGCGGCGTCCTTGGTCAGCAGCAGGCTGATGGCGTCCTCGTCGAAATACTTCTCGGATGCGATGGATCGCCGGGCCTGGGTTACGAAAACGGCTGCCTCGCTGAGCTTTTCCTCAAGGGAAGCGCCGCGCGCCATGGCTTTGGACATCTCGCGGTAGAACCGCTCGGAAGCGTGTTCGGCGCAGGCTTCGATGATGGCGCCCTTGTCGCCGAAGTACTCGTAGATGGTGCTGCGCGACACCCCGGCCGTCCTGGCGATGTCGACGATCGTCGCCTTCTGCAACCCCTGCTTGCGGAAGCAGGCGTATGCGGATTCCACGATCAACTCGCGGGTGTCGATGGCCTGGGCGGCCGCTTGGGTCATCACGGCACCAACGCACCCCGCGGAACCAACCCGGCGTCGGCCGACGCAAAAGCGGCGTTGACGTCGGTCAGGTGGAACGGTTCGGGCATCAACCGGTCGAACGGGAACCTGGTGTGCTGCAGGAAGTTCAGGCCGATCGCCAGCGTGACGGGTTCGTAGAACATGACGCCGCGCACCGACTTGTTGCCGTAGACCAGCACGCTCGGATCCAGCTCGAAGGTTCGTCCCATGCCGACGTTGCCGACCTCGAGGAGCGTTCCCCCGTTGTTCAGGAAGCCGATCCCCTCGGGAATGACGCCCGGCACGCCGACGACCTCGAGCACCCAGTCGGCGCCGACGCCGCCGGTGCGCGCGCGGACCTGTTGGGCGACCTCCGCGGCCGACAGGGCGCTCGCGTCGATGCAATGTGTGGCACCGAAATCGGCGGCGACGTCGAGCCGTTCGGGGATCTTGTCGATGACGATGACCTCCGCGGCACCGGCGGTGCGGGCCACGGCCGCGGCGTTGATGCCCAGCCCGCCCGCACCCTGGATGACCACCGTGTCGCCGAGGCGCACCTCGCGCAGCGCGAACAGCACCTGTGCCAGCGCGCAGTTCAGCGGGGCGACGGCTTCGTCCGGCAGGCCCTCGGGCACCCTGTACAGCGGCTGTCGCCGGCTGGTGTAGTAGTACTCGCCGTAGGCGGCGACGAAGTGCGGCGCCTGATCGTGCGTCCGGTATTCGCCGGCCATCAGGTTCTGGCACGCGTGGGAGCGGCCCCGCGCGCAGGCGTGGCACTGGCCGCAGAACCAGAAATACGGCGTGACCACGCGATCCCCAACCGCCAGCGGCTTCCCGGTCGCATCGGTGGTCAGGCCGTCGCCCAGTTCGGCGATCTCGCCCACCATTTCGTGGCCCATGGCGAACGGGCACGGCAACGGCAGTTCGCCGCGGAAGATGTGCAGGTCAGATCCGCAGATGCCGGCCATCCGCAGCCGCAGCGCCGCGGTGCCGGGCGCCGGTGTGGTCAACGGAAACTCGGCCAGCTCGATGGGACCGCCGTGGGCGGTCAGCAGCGCGAGCTTCGGCATGATGATCCCCCTCAGTTGGCGGGCGCCAGGATCAGCCCGCTGGTGGGCACGCCGGTTCCCGACGTGACGAGCACGTGCTCGACGTTGTCGACCTGGTTGTAGGACGTCCCGCGGACCTGGCGCACTCCCTCGGTGATGCCGTTCATGCCGTGGATGTAGGCCTCGCCGAGCAGCCCGCCGTTGGTGTTGATCGGGAACTCCCCACCCAGTGAGAGCCGCTCGACGGTGGCGAAGTCCTTCGCCTCGCCGCGTCCGCAGAACCCGAGCTCCTCGAGCTGGGCTAACACGAACGGCGTGAAATGGTCGTAGATGAAGGCGGTTTGGATGTCCTGCGGCTTGAGGCCCGAGTCGCGCCACAGCCTCTTGGCGACCACGCCCATCTCGGGCAGCCCGGTGATGTCGTCGCGGTAGTAGCTGGTCATCATCTCGCCGTCGGCGGCCGCGCCCTGGGCGGCCGCCGTGATGATCGCCGGCGGCTGCCGGAGGTCGCGCGCGCGTTCGGCGCTGGTGACCACGAGCGCGACCCCGCCGTCGCTCTCCTGGCAGCAATCCAGCAGCCGCAGTACCGGTTCGACGATCCACCGCGATTTCTGGTGATCTTCCAGCGTGATCGGACGCTGGTAGAACCAGGCATCGGGGTTGCGGGCCGCGTGCGCGCGGTCCACGACCGCGATGCGGCCGAAGTCTTCGTTGGTGACGCCATACGTCGACATGTAGCGCTGGGCGTGCATCGCGACCCACGCCGCGGGGGTGAGCAGTCCGAACGGCGCGTAGTGCGCCATGAACAGCGGGGTCCCCAGGTCGGTGCGCCCGCTGCCGCCGAACCGCATGCCGGAGCGTTCGTTGAAGGCACGCCAGCACACCACCACGTCGGCGACGCCCGTCACGACGGCCATGGCGGCGTGCACGACGGTGCCGGCGGCGGCCCCGCCGCCGTGGTGCACGCGGGAAAAGAAGCTCAGGTCGCCGATGCCCACGTTGCGGGCGATCTCGATCTCGTCGCTGGAATCCATCGTGAAGGTGACCATGCCGTCGACGTCTCCGGGTGTCAGGCCGGCGTCGTCGAGCGCGGCACTGACTGCCTCACAGGCCAATTGGAGCTCGCTGCGCCCCGACTCCTTGGAGAACTCGGTCTGGCCGATGCCGACGATGGCGCAGCTGCCGGGCAGCGAGGAGCTCACGCTTGACTCGTTTCGCACGCCCCGTCGAGCAGGCTGAGGACCGCCGTACCCGCGACGTGGTCGCCCAAGCTGTTGGAGCCCTTGAACGTCACCTCGACGAAGTTCTCATCCCCGCTGCCCTCGGTCTTTCCGGTGACGCTGCCGGTGAAGCGCAGCGGGTCGTCGGGAAAGCACGGCACGCCGAGGCGGATCGACAGGTTCTTGACCATCGCTTCGGGCCCGGCCCAGTCGGTGAGGAACCGCACGCAATAGCCGTTGGTGGTGAGGATGTTCATGAACAGGTTGGGCGAACCCTGCTTGTTCGCGTAGTCGCGGTCGTGGTGCACGGGCATGAAGTCGCGGGTGGCGATCGCCCCGGCGACGATCATCGTTGTGGTGATGGGGACTTCGAGCGGAGTCACCTCGTCGCCGACGGAGATGTCCGCCCAGCGCAGGGTGGTGGTGCGGCTCGCGGTGGTCGTCATGAGAGTCCTTCCGAATACGTGGCGCCCAACGTTGCGCCCAAGTGGGCCAGCTGCGCCGCGGCGGGGCCGAGCGTCAGCTCGTTGTGCTTGGCCCACAGGAAGTAGCGGTGCAGGGGATAGGTGATGTCGATCCCGATGCCGCCGTGGACGTGCTGGGCGGTGGCGGCGACGCGGGCGCCGGCCTCCGCGGCCCAGAACTTGGCGATGCGGGCGGCGCGGCGGGTCTCTTTCAAGGTCCGGCCGTGCACGATCAGCCACGCCGCGTGCCACGTGGTCCACCGGATCGCCTCGACATCGATGAACGCGTCGGCCATCCGCTGCTGCACGGCCTGGAAGCTGCCGATGGGCCGGCCGAATTGCTCCCGGCCCGTGGTGTATTCGGCCGCGATCCGCAGGGCCCGCTCCGCGACGCCCAGCTGGACCGCGCAGAGGGCGACCAGCGCGCGGGCGTACAGCGACTCGATCAGGTCCGCCCCGGCCAGCCGGTCGGCGTCGGACACCGTTGCGCCGTCGAGGTATACGTCGGCGTGCGGTTCGTGGTTGGTGGTCTCCACCGGCCGGATCTCGACGCCGCGGCCGTCGGCCGCCACCAGGAACAGCCCGACCTGCCCGTCCTCCATCGACGCCGGGATCAGCACCGTGTCGGCGAACTGGGCGGCCGGAACCAGCTCCTTGGCGCCGTCGAGCCGCCAGTCGCCGCCATCGCGCCGCGCGGTGGTGGCGGGTGCCGCCGCGTCGGAGCGGCCCGGCTCGGCCAGCCCCGCGGTCAGGATGCGGTGCCCGGCGACGACGCCCGGCAGGAAGCGTTGCCGCTGTTCGGAATTGCCGTGCCGAGCGATCGGGTCGGCGCCCAGCACCAGCGTCGCGTACGCGGGCACCGGAGCCACCGCCCAGCCCACCTCGGCCAGCAGCACCCCGAGCTCGACGAAGCCGCCGCCGTTACCGCCGACCGACTCCGGCAGCGCGGTGCCCAGCAGGTCGGCGGCCGCCAGCTCCCTCCACAGGCCGTCGTCGAAGCGGACGTCACCGGCTTCCAACTCGGCCAGGCGCCCGGGTGCCGCCCGGCGTTCGAAGAGGGCGCGGGCGAGCTTGGAGATGGCCTCCTGCTCTTCGGTGAACGTGAAGTCCATGGCCCCCGCCTAGTCCGCCGGCCGAAACTGGTGCAGCACCAGGTCGTTATCGAAACCCTGGTAGTACACCTCGACCGGCATCCCCGTTCTCACGTCCGCCGGGTCGATGCCGGTCAGGTTGGACACCAGCCTTACGCCCTCCTCGAGTTCCACCAGCGCGACGACGTAGGGATACTCGAAGAACGGAAACTTCGGTTCGTGCGGCATCACATAGCTGTAGACGGTGCCGCGGCCCGACGACTCGACGGTGTCCCAGTCCAGGGAACGGCAGTGCGGGCACATCGGGCGGGGTGGGTGGCGCAGCCGTCCGCATCCGCCGCAGCGCTGGATCAGAAGCGTGTTGTCCCGCAACCCGTTCCAGAAGAACTCGGTGTCCTTGGTGATGGCGGGCGCCAGTCGGGTGGTCATCAGCGCTCCGGTGAGAATCGCAGCACGCGGAATCGTTGCCGCCCCAGAACTTCGCCGTTCTGGTCGGTGTAGGTGGTCAGCCAGGTCAAAAAGAAGCCGGTGCCCAGCGCCGTCTTCTTCTCCTCGGAGACCGATTCGTACACGGTCGTCGCGCTGATGACGTCGCCGAGGCGCGGGTAGCGTTCGATCTCGAATTCGGAGTTGGTCGCCACCGTGCTGGTGTAGCCGGCCTCGTCGAGGAACGCCGTTGGGTTGCTTTCGATGACGACCGGCGCGCCACCGCGCTCGCCGATGCCCTCCAGGATCGGCGAGGGCATGGTCCAGGTCTGCAGCATCACCGGCGGCGACACGATGCCGCCGAACCGCGATTTCTCGGCGAACTCCGGGTCGAGGTAGACGGGGTTCATGTCGGCCATCGCGTACGCCCAGTGCCGGATCATGGGCTGGTTGACCGGGTCCGGGGCCAGTGAGGGCTTTCCGGTGCCGCCGGTCGGCCGGCCGACGAGGGCTTTCACCTTGGCGCTGACGGTTTCTGAGTCGGTCACTTACGGGTGTCCTCCTATTGTGCGGTGGCGCGAAGGTCTCGGGGAGCGCGTGGCATGCCCAATCCCGCCATGGCGATGATGTCACGCTGAATCTCGTTGGCGCCGCCGCCGAAGGTATTGATGACGGCCCATCGGTAGGCGGTTTCCAGCGCGCCGCGTAGCGGTGCATCGGTGCCCCGGCGTACCCCGTTGTGGTCGAGCACCTCCAGCAGCTGGCGGGCGACCTGCTGGGTCAGCTCGGTGCCGAACACCTTGACCGCGGAGGCTTCCCCCATGCTGAGCACGCCTTTGGTCATCGCGGCATTGACCCTCAGGTTGACCAGTTTGTAGGCGGCGACCTGGGCCTCAACCCGCGCCAGGGCGAGTTGCACCCACGGCTGGTCGATGACGCGCCCACCATCGAGCTCGGTGGCGGCGGCCCACTCCAGGGTCTTCTCGAACAGCGGCTCGAGCGCCCCGAGGTTGCCCAGGGCCGCCCGCTCGAAGTTCAACTGGGTGGTGATCAGCTGCCAGCCCTGGTTCTCGCCACCCACCAGCGCGCTGGCCGGGACCCGCACGTCGTCGTAGAACGTGTAGAAGGTGGAGATGCCCGGCATGGTGTGCAGCGGCTGCCAGGAGAACCCGGGCGACGAGGTGGGCACGATCAGGATGGAAATGCCCTTGTGTTTCTTGGCATTCGGATCGGTGCGGGCGGCCAGCCAGATGTAGTCGGCATACGCCGCGCCGCTGGTGAACATCTTCTGCCCGTTGATGACGTACTCGTCGCCGTCCCGGACCGCGGTGGTGCGCAACGATGCCAGGTCGCTTCCGGCTCCCGGCTCGGAGTAGCCGATCGCGAACTCGACACTGCCGTCCAGGATCGCGGGCAGGAACCGCTGCTTCTGTTCCTCGGTGCCGCACTGCATGAGCGTCGGCCCCACCGTGTTGAGCGTCACCAGCGGGATCGGGGCGTTCACCCGCTGTGCCTCCTCGGAGAAGATGAACTGCTCGATCGCCGAGAACCCGCGTCCGCCATACTCTTTGGGCCACCCGACGCCGAGCAGGTCGGCCGCGGCCAGGGCGCGGATACATTCCCGCACTTCGGGGCCGCCCTCCATGCGTGCGCTGAGGGCAAGGCTGCGTTCGGGCGTCATGACGCGTTCCAGCGCGGCGCGGATCTCGGCGCGCAGCCGCTGCTGCTCGGGGGAGTACTCCAGATCCATCGGCTCAGGCCCCCAGCCGCACCGGCATGCGCTTGACCCCGGGCACCATGGTGGCGCGCATCCGGTCCACCGGGCCCACCAGCTCGAGCTTCGGGAAGCGGCGCAGCAGCTCGTCGAACATCACGCACGCCTCCAGCCTGGCCAATTGCGCACCGACACAGGAATGTTCGCCACACCCGAACGCGATGTGCGGATTCGGATGCCGGGTCACCTTGAACTCCTCGGAGTCGGCGCCGAAGATGTCCTCGTCCCGGTTGGCGGACCCGTAGAGCATCACCACCACGTCGCCCTCGGCGATCCGCTGGCCGCGGATCTCGACGTCGGCGGTCGCGGTGCGCGCCATGTGCACGACGGGGCTGGTCCACCGCAGCATCTCCTCGACGGCGCCGGGGATCAGCGCCGGATCGTCGACCAGCAGGCGGCATTGGTCGGGGTGGGCGATCAGCGCCAGCGTGCCCAGCGCGATCAGGTTGCGGGTGGTCTCGTTGCCGGCCACCAGCAGCAGGTAGGCGAAATTGAGCAGGTCCTCGTCGGTCAGCCGGACACCGTCGATCTCCGCGCCGGCCAGCACCGACAGCAGGTCGTCGCGCGCGTCCACGCGCCGGGCGGCGATCAACTTCTGGAAGTACTCGTACAACTGACCCATGGCGACCAACGGGTCCAACTCGATCTCCGGGTCGGCCGTCCCGGTGGCCGCGTCCGACCACGCCCGGAACTGCTCCCAGTCATCGGGCGGGGCGCCGATCAGCTCGGCGATCATCCGGGTGGGCAGCGGGGCGGCGATTTCATCGGCGAACTCGTGGACGGAATCCGGTTGGACGCCATCGAGGATGCCCCGCACGATCTCGCGGATCTTGGGCTCCAGCACGGCCACCCGCCGCCGGGTGAACCCGGAGTTGATCAGCTTGCGCAACTGTCGGTGCCGCGGCGGGTCGGTGAAGATGAGGTTGCCCTCCTGCACCGCGTTGCCCATCTGCGGATCCGGGATGGTGATGCCACGGGTCGAGGTGAACGTGGCCGGGTTGGTCGACACGAAGCGGATGTCCTCGTACTTGAGCAGGGCCCAGAAGTTGGTGACGTCGTTCCAGCAGACCGGCGCCGTCGCTCGCAGCTCGCGGTACGCCGGGTACGGATCGCCGGCGTAGAAGTCGGGGGAGTGCAATAGAGCAGCGGGAAAAGTGGTCCGCACGGCGGCCTCCCTGATCAGGCGATCCGACACATTGACGCGATGTGTCTTGCGGCCTTGTGTCTACCCCGTGCCGCCCACCCGTGTCAATACCGCTGTGAAACGGCAAAATACCGCGCAATTCGCGTGATTGGTGATTGACGGTACGGGGGCATGGGTGTACACCAAGTGGTTAGATGACCGACGTTCGGGTGAGGAAGCGCATGACCGAGCTGCACACTCCGGGAGCTCT
This sequence comes from Mycobacterium sp. E3247, assembly GCF_001667785.1. Lineage (NCBI taxonomy): Bacteria > Bacillati > Actinomycetota > Actinomycetes > Mycobacteriales > Mycobacteriaceae > Mycobacterium > Mycobacterium sp. E3247. The sequence goes on from NZ_LZJG01000113.1 coordinate 29,722, forward strand.
TGTCGACACCTATCAGCTCTACATCGACGGCAGATGGGTTGAGCCGGAGGACGGTCGCTACGACGACGTCAACCCGGCCACCGAAGAGTCCATCGGCACCGCGCCCGATGCGAGCGTCACCCAGGTCGGCGCGGCGATCGGCGCCGCGCGCCGGGCCTTCGATGCCGGGCCCTGGGGGCGCATGGGCCCCGACGAGCGGGCCGGCTGCCTCAACCAGCTGGGCGAGGCCCTGCTCAGGCACGCCGACGAGATCTTCGCGCTGTCCCAGCTCGAATGGGGCTGCGTGACCAACGAGCGGATGATGCAGATCGACGGCGCCGGCTACATGTCCATGCACGCCGCCCAGCTCGCCACGCAGCTGGTCGACGAGCCGGTCACCGGGATCGGCGCGGGAACGACGTTGCTGCGCCGCGAGCCGCTCGGTGTCGTATCGATCCTGACGCCCTGGAACTTCCCGCACTGCCTCAACGTCATGAAGGTGAACAACGCGCTGGCCGCCGGCAACACCGTCGTGCTCAAGCCCTCACCGCTGACGCCGCTGGCCGGGCTCGCGCTCGCGCGCATCATCGACGAGGAGACCGACATCCCGCCGGGTGTCGTCAACGTCGTCACGCCGTCGGGCCTCGAGGCCGCCAAGCTGCTCACGACTGATCCGCGCATCGACATGATCAGCTTCACCGGCAGCTCCGCCGTGGGCTGCGAGGTCATGCGGGCCGCGGGCGATGCCATGAAGCGGCTGTTGCTGGAGTGCGGCGGCAAGTCGGCGAGCATCGTCCTCGACGACACGCAGCTGACCGACGAGATGCTGCGGCAGATGCTGTTCGATTGCTGCTCGCTGCACGCCGGGCAGGCCTGCATCCTGCACAGCCGGCTGCTGCTGCCCGATTCGTTGCACGACGACGTCGTCGACCGGCTCGTCGCACTGGCCCGCGACGTCAAGGTCGGCGACCCCACCGACCCGACGGTGCAGATGGGCCCGCTCATCAGCGCGGCGCAACGCGAGCGGGTGCAGGCGCACGTCGACGGCGCGGTCCGCGACGGGGCGAAGCTGGCCACCGGTGGCGGTCGCCCCGCCGGGCTGGACGTCGGTTACTACGTCGAACCGACGATTCTCACCGGCGTGCAACCGGATTCGACGATCGCGCAGGAGGAAGTGTTCGGGCCGGTGCTCTCGGTGTTGCGCTACCGCGACGACGACGACGCCGTCGCGATCGCCAACAACTCGTGCTACGGGCTCTCCGGCGCCGTCTGGGGCACCGACGTGGACCGGGCCCTCGCGATCGCCCGGCGCATGCGCACGGGCCAGGTCGCCGTCAACGGGATCGGTCCGGGCGATGCGCCGTTCGGCGGGTTCAAGCTGAGTGGGTTCGGGCGGGAGAGCGGCGGAGTCAGCGGGCTGCACCAGTACATGGAGGTGAAGGCCATCGGGATCCCGGCATGACGGGACCCCTTGCCGGGCTCCACGTCGTCGAACTCGCCAGCGAGATCTCAGGCCCTTACGCCGCAAAGCTTTTGGCAGACCTCGGCGCCGAGGTCACCAAGGTCGAACCGCCCGCCGGGGATCCGCTGCGCCGGTGGGGCCCGCTTCCCGGCGCGGTCGCCGACCCCGAGCGTTCCGGCCTGTTCCACTACCTCAACGCCGGGAAGCGCGGCGCCACACTGGATTTGGAACGGCCGCGCGACCTGGCGGCCGCCCGCGAGCTGGTCGCGGGGGCGCACGTGCTCATCGAGGACTTCGCGGCCGGAACGCTGGAACGCTGGGGGATGGGCCCGGGCGACTTGGGCCGGCTGAACCCGAACCTGGTGCTGCTGCGCATCTCCGGGTTCGGTCAATGCGGGCCCTGGCGGCATCGGCCGGCCACGCCCCTGACCGTGCAGGCGGCGTCGGGCTGGGTCAGCGTCCGGGACCTGGGCCGGCCGCCCGTACAGGTCGGCGCGCGCATCTGCGAGTACGTCGCGGGCGGCTACGGCGCGCTGGGCGCGCTGACCGCGCTGCGACTGCCACCGGCCGGCCTAGTCCGGCAGGTCGACGTCTCCCAGGCGGAGGCGCTGCTGTCGACGCTGCCCTACCCGATGCTGATGGCACAGCGCATGAAAGGCCTTGGCCTGCCGGCGGACCTGCGCTCGGCCCCCATGCTGGGCGTCGTCCGCGCCGCCGACGGCTGGGTGGGCATCAACTGCCTGACGGGCCAGCACTGGCTGGACGTGTGCGCGATGCTCGGGCTGCCCGAGTACGGCGAGCAGCAGATCGCGATCATGCTGGGCGGCCCGGAGCGCGACGAGTTCTTCGGCAAGGCCGAGCCGCTGCTCGCCCAGCAGACTGTCGCCGACATCGTGGAACTCGCCCAGGCGCTGCGCATCCCCGCAGCACCGGTCAACGACGGGGCCACCGTGTTGGAATGTCCGCAGTACACCGAGCGCGGGTTTTTTGAGCAATCCGTCGGGCCGGGATGGTCGTTCCAGCGGCCCGGCCCGGCGTTTCGCCTCTCGAAAACGCCTGTGGCGCAACCGGGCACACCGCCCCGGCTGGGCACGCGCCCCGGGCCGTGGGCAGCCGATGCCCGGCCGCTGTCCACAACCGAAGGGCCGCTGCCGTTCTCCGGCTTGCACGTCCTCGACCTGACCACGTTCTGGGCCGGGGCCTACCTGACCTGCTACCTGGGCGCGTTCGGCGCCGACATCGTCAAGGTCGAGTCGATCCAGCGGCCGGACGGGCACCGCTACTCCGGCGCCTTCGCCTACGAGGGCGACGACTGGTACGAACGCAGCCCCATCTGGCAGGGCACCAACCTCAACAAGCGGGACCTCACCCTCGACCTGACGTCGCCGCGGGGCCTCGACATCGCCCGGCGGCTGGCCGCGGAGGCCGACGTGGTGGTGGAGAACTTCTCACCGCGGGTGGTCGAGCAGTTCGGCCTGGACTACGACGCGCTGGTGTCCCTGAACCCCGACGTGATCGCCGTGCGGATGCCCGGATACGGCCTGCAGGGACCGTGGCGCGACTACGTCGGCTGGGCGCTGAACTTCGAGCAGACCTCGGGAATGTCGGCGGTCACCGGCTACCCCGACGGTCCGCCGTGCAACCCGCAGGGCCCCGCCGATCCGATCGTCGGCGTGCACGCGGCGGCGGGGCTGCTGGCGGCCCTCGAGCATCGACTCCGCACGGGGGAGGGCCAGCTGATCGAGGTCGCGCAGATCGAGGTCGCCGCCTGCCTGGCCGCCGAACCGGTGATCGAGTACTCGATGACCGGCGCCGTGCGCCCGCGGGAGGGCAACCGGCGGCGCGGCCACCTGCAAGGCGTGTACCCGACCGCCGACGACGGCGTCTGGGTCGCGCTGTCACTGCCCGACGACGGTCGGCTCGACCACGACGCGTTCGACGAGCTGGTCTCCGCGTGGACCCGCACTCAGGCCGCTGAGGCGGTCGTGAAAACCCTTCAAACACAGGGTATCCCGGCCGAACAAGTGATCACCGGTGACCGGATGTACGACCGCGGCCTGATCGGCGGCCAGCTCGACGCGCGCGGCTACTACGAGGAGTTCACGCATCCGATCACCGGGGCGCACCGCTATCCCGGCTGGCCGTTTCGCATCACACCGGGGCCGGTCCGCCACCACCGCGCCGCCCCGCCGACGCTGGGCCAGCACAACGACGAAGTCCTGCACGGTCTGGGCCTGTCGGCGGGCGAGGTCGCGAGCCTGCGAAGCGAGCGGGTCATCGGGGAGCGGCCGCTGGGCGCCTGACCCGTGAGCCTTTGGTAAACGGCCCGTCACATGCAAGGCTGCTGACATGGCCATCGAGATCGCCCGCCCCAAGCTCGAAGGAAACGTCGCCGTCGGCGCGGACCGCCAGATCGGCTTCGCCGAATTCGGTGACCCGCAGGGGCGTGCGATGTTCTGGCTACACGGCACCCCCGGCGCCCGCCGCCAGATCCCGATCGAGGCCCGGGTCTACGCCGAGCAGCACAATATCCGCCTGATCGGCCTGGACCGGCCCGGCATCGGCTCGTCGACTCCGCACCGGTACGAGAACATCCGGGCATTCGGCGAAGACCTGCGGACGATCGCGGACACGCTGGGCATCGACAAGATGGCCGTCATCGGCCTGTCCGGCGGCGGCCCGTACGCGCTCGCGTCCGCCGCGGTGCTGCCCGACCGGGTGGTCGCTCTCGGCGTCCTCGGCGGCGTCGCGCCGTTCCTCGGCGAAGAGGGGATCACCAGCGGGCTGATGAACCTGGGCAAGCGGGTGGCGCCGCTGCTGCGGCTGGGCGGCGACCCGCTGCGGATCGGCGCGAGCCTGGTGGTCCGGATGGTCCGTCCGGTCGCGAATCCCGCGCTGTATCTGTACGCCGCGATATCGCCCGAGGGCGACCGGCGCCTGCTGACGCGGCCCGAGTTCGGCGCCATGTTCCTCGACGACCTGCTCAACGGCAGCCGCAAGCAACTGGCGGCCCCGTTCAACGACATCATCCTGTTCACCCAGGACTGGGGATTTCGGCTCGACGAGGTCAAGGTCCCCGTCCGGTGGTGGCACGGCGACAGCGACCACATCGTCCCGTTCGCCCACGGTGAGCACGTCGTGTCGTTGCTGCCCGACGCCGAGTTGTTCGTGTTGCACGGCGAGAGCCACCTCGGCGGGCTGGGCCGCGGCGAGGAGATCCTGTCCACGCTGACGAAGATCTGGGACGAGCAGGACTGACGTTCCCGGCGCCGGGTAGCCTGCTGACGTGCTGCTGGCGTCCCTGAATCCCGCGGCGGTCACCGCCACCGACATCGCCGACGCGGTACGCATCGACGGCGTCGTGCTCAGTCGCAGCGACCTCGTGGGCGCCGTCACGTCGGTCGCCGAGCGGGTGGGCGGCGCGGACCGGGTCGCGATCTTGGCCACGCCCACCGCGGCGACGGTGCTCGCGGTGACCGGGTGCCTGATCGCCGGCGTCCCGTTCGTTCCGGTGCCCGCCGACGTCGGAGTCGGCGAACGCCGGCACATGCTGACCGATTCGGCGGCGCAGGCCTGGCTCGGTCCCGTGCCGGACGAGTCGGAGGGCCTGCCGCACATCCCGGTGCGTTTACACGCCCGGTCCTGGCACCGCTACCCCGAGCCGTCGCCCGACGCCACCGCGATGATCATCTACACCTCCGGCACCACCGGCCTGCCCAAGGGTGTGGTGCTGAGCCGCCGCGCGATCGCGGCCGACCTCGACGCCCTGGCGGAGGCCTGGCAATGGACGGCTGACGACGTGCTGGTGCACGGGCTGCCGCTGTTTCACGTGCACGGGCTGGTGCTGGGATTGCTCGGGTCGCTGCGGGTGGGAAATCGCTTCGTGCACACCGGCAAACCGACGCCCGCGGGCTACGCCCAGGCGGCCGAGGCCGGCGGCACGCTGTTCTTCGGCGTCCCCACGGTGTGGTCGCGGGTGGCGGCCGACGAGGCGGCCGCGACGGCGCTGCGCCCGGCGCGGCTGCTGGTCTCGGGCAGCGCGCCGCTGCCGGTGCCGGTGTTCCGGCGGCTGGTCGAGCTCACCGGCCACGAGCCGGTCGAACGGTACGGCGCCTCCGAATCGCTGATCACCCTGTCGACCCGCGCGGACGGCGAGCGACGCCCCGGATGGGTGGGCCTCCCGCTGACCGGCGTGCAGACCAGGCTGCTCGACGACACCGGCGCGGAGGTGCCCCACGACGGGGAAACCGTTGGCAAGCTTGAGGTTCGGGGCCCGATGATGTTCGACGGTTACCTCAACCGACCCGACGCCACCGCCGAGTCGTTCGATGCCGGCGGCTGGTATCGCACCGGCGACGTCGCGGTCATCGACGGCGGGGGCATGCATCGCATCGTGGGCCGCGAGTCGGTCGACCTGATCAAGTCCGGTGGCTACCGGATCGGCGCCGGCGAGATCGAAACGGCGTTGCTCGGACACCCCGGCGTGCGGGAGGCGGCCGTCGTGGGGATGCCGGACGCGGACCTGGGCCAGCGCATCGTCGCGTTCGTCGTCGGTGCGGCCGACCTGAATCCCGACGACCTGATCGACTTCGTCGCCAACGAGCTGTCGGTGCACAAGCGGCCGCGCGAGGTCCGCCTCGTCGAGGCGCTGCCCCGCAACGCGATGGGCAAGGTGCTCAAGAAGCAGCTGTTGACCGAGGGCTGAGCGCTTAGGCGACACGCAGCGTTTTGCCAGCTTTTCCGTCGAGCGTGACGGCGAACCTTCACCTACCGTCGTAGTCGTGACGGAACTGCCGACGGTTGTGGCCGGACCCGGCCGCACGCCCATGCGGCGGGTCGCGGCCGCCTGCCTGGTCGGCTCGGCGATCGAGTACTACGACTTCCTCATCTACGGCACCGCGGCGGCGCTGGTGTTCCCGACGGTGTTCTTTCCGCGACTCGGTTCGACGCTGGGCATCGTCGCTTCGATGGCGACGTTCGCGACGGCGTTCCTGTCCCGGCCGCTGGGTGCCGCCGTGTTCGGATACTTCGGCGACCGGCTGGGCCGCAAGAAGACGCTGATCGCCACGCTGCTGATCATGGCGGTCTCGACCGTCAGCGTCGGGCTGGTGCCCAGCACGGCCGCCATCGGTGGGGCCGCCCCCTTGATCCTGATCGTGTTGCGGCTGCTGCAGGGGTTCGCCGTCGGCGGCGAATGGGCGGGGTCGGCGCTGCTGAGCGCCGAATACGCGCCCGCCGGCAAGCGGGGCCGCTACGGCATGTTCACCCTGCTCGGCGCCGGCACCGCCTCCGTGCTCGCCAGCGTGACCTTCTTGGGCGTCAACTTCAGCATCGGGGAAAACAGCGCCGCGTTCATGCAGTGGGGATGGCGGCTGCCGTTCCTGTTCAGCGCGGCGCTGATCGGGATCGCGCTGTACGTGCGGGTCAACATCGACGAGACCCCGGTGTTCGCCGAGGAAAAGGCGCGCGACCTGGTCCCCAAGGCGCCGCTTGGGGAGGTGTGGCGCCTGCAGCGCCGCGAGATCGTGCTGGCCGGCGGCAGCCTGCTGGGCGGATTCGGTTTCGGCTACCTGGGTCACACCTATCTGCTCATCTACGCCAATTCGCACCTCGGGTACACGCGGGGCTTCATCTGGTCGGTGGGCGCGCTGACCGGGCTGGTCAGCATCGCGACGGTCGCGGCCTCGGCCACGCTGTCCGACCTGGTCGGACGCCGCCGCCTGATGCTGCTGGGCTGGTCGCTCCTGTTGCTCTGGGCGTTCGTGGTGATGCCGCTGCTGAACACCCGCAACCCGGCGCTGTACGTGGTTGCCGTCGTCGGCATGGCGGTCGGTGGGGCGATCGGCTCCGGACCCACCGCCGCCTTCATTCCGGAGCTGTTCGCCACCCGTTACCGCTACAGCGGATCGGCGCTGGCCCTCAACCTCGCCGGAGTCGTCGGCGGGGCTCTGCCGCCGCTGCTCGCCGGGACGCTCCTGGCGACGTATGGCAGCTGGGCGATTGGCGCGATGCTGGCCGCGCTGACGTCGGTCGGGCTGGTCTGCACCTACCTGCTGCCGGAAACCAACGGCACGACGCTCGGGTCGCGCTTCGAAGAGGTGCCCCGGTAGCTCAGTTGGCGTGCAGGTCCTCGTTGAGGGCGATGCCCTGACCGCCGCGGGCCACGACCTCGACGGCTCCGGTGACCGAATTGCGGCGGAACAGCAGGTTGTTGCCGCCGGACAGCTCGGACGCCTTGAGCACCTGACCGTCGGGCGTGGCGACCTTGGTGCCCGCGGTCACGTACAGGCCGGCTTCGACGACGCAGTCGTCGCCCAGGGAGATGCCCAGCCCCGCGTTGGCGCCGAGCAGGCACCGCTTGCCGATCGATATGACCTCGGTGCCCCCGCCGGACAGCGTGCCCATGATGGACGCGCCGCCGCCGATGTCCGACCCGTCGCCCACCACCACGCCGGCGGAGATGCGGCCCTCGACCATCGACGCGCCCAGCGTGCCGGCGTTGTAGTTGACGAAGCCCTCGTGCATCACCGTCGTCCCCGGCGCCAGGTGCGCGCCCAGCCGCACCCGGTCGGCGTCGGCGATGCGCACGCCGGTGGGCACGACGTAGTCGACCATGCGCGGGAACTTGTCGATGCCGTAGACGGTCACCGGGCCGTGCCGGCGCAGCCGCGCCCGCACCGCCTCGAACCCGTCGATCGCGCACGGCCCGCGGTTGGTCCACACGACATTGGTCAATACTCCGAACAGGCCGCCGGCGTTCAGCCCATGCGGCGCCACCAAACGATGCGACAGCAGATGCAGCCGCAGGTAGGCGTCGTAGGCGTCGGCGGCCACGTCGTCGAGCGAGCCGATGACCGTGCGCACGGCGACGCTCTCGGTGCCGCGGTCGTCGTCCCGGCCGACGAGCGCGGCCAGCTCCGGGGGCGCATCCGACGGGGCCAGGCGTGACGTGCCGCCGGTGCCCGATTCGGTCAGTTCCGGTGCGGGAAACCACGTGTCGAGGATCGATCCGTCGGCGGCCAGCGTCGCCAGCCCGATGCCTACAGCTCCAGTCACGGCGGTCAGGTTACTTGCCGCTCGGCAGCGGATAACCTGGGACCCGTGCTGGACTTGCGCGGGGATCCGATCGAGCTGGCCGCGGCGTTGGTCGACATCCCCAGCGAATCGCGCGACGAGGCGCGCCTGGCCGACGAGGTGGAGGCCGCGCTGCGCGCCCAGACGTCCGGCTTCGAGATCGTGCGCAACGGCAACGCCGTCCTGGCGCGCACCCGCCGCCAGCGGCCGTCACGGGTGCTGCTGGCCGGACACCTGGACACCGTCCCGGCCGCCGGCAACCTGCCCAGCCGCCGCGAGGGCGGCGACCTGTACGGATGCGGGGCCGCGGACATGAAATCGGGCGACGCGGTCTTCCTGCATCTGGCCGCCACCGTGGCCGAACCCGTGCACGACCTGACGCTGGTGTTCTACGACTGCGAGGAAATCGACGCCGCGGCAAACGGTTTGGGCCGCATCGAGCGCGAGCTGCCGGACTGGCTGTCCGCCGACGTGGCCATCCTGGGCGAACCCACCGGCGGCTACATCGAGGCCGGCTGCCAGGGCACGCTGCGCGTCGTGATCTCGGCCGCCGGCACCCGCGCCCACTCGGCGCGAGCATGGCTGGGCGACAACGCGATTCACAAGCTGGGCGCCGTCCTGGACCGGCTGGCCGCCTACTCCGCGCGCAGCGTGGACATCGACGGGTGCGTATATCGCGAGGGCCTGTCCGCGGTGCGCATCGACGGCGGCGTCGCGGGCAACGTGATCCCCGACGCGGCGGGGGTCACCATCAACTTCCGCTTCGCCCCGGACCGCTCGGTGACGGCCGCGCTGCAGCACGTGCACGAGGTGTTCGAAGGGCTCGACGTGCGCATCGAGCAGACCGACGCCGCCGCGGGCGCCATGCCCGGGCTGTCCCAGCCCGCGGCCAAGGCCCTGGTCGAGGCCGCCGGGGGGCAGGTGCGGGCGAAGTACGGGTGGACCGATGTCGCGCGGTTCGCGGCGCTGGGCATCCCGGCGGTCAACTTCGGGCCGGGCGACCCGAACCTGGCACACAAGCGCGACGAGAGCGTCCCGGTCGCCAACATCACCGCCGCGGTGGCCATGCTGCGCGGCTACCTCGCCGGTTAGTCCGATGCAGCAAAGGTGATTCGTGGCCGAGCGATGGATCACCGTCAGCTCAGCGCCCGTCTGGGCTGGTCGATCGACTTCTGGCATGACGGCAAGTACTGGTTGCGCGTCGGCGCGACTAGCCCAAATCTGTTACGCGCCTTGTGGCTAATTTGCCGAGACCGGCGTAGGAGTACGCGTCAGGGCGTAGTGACCGCTCATTTCGGAAGCGGACGCGGGCGATGGGGCGGCGACGGCCGCGGCGCCGAGGGCGACGGCTAGGCGAGAATTCGCGTGGCGTTCGTTTCTGATCCTCCGATACGGTGTTTGGAAAATCATGACGACCCGCCTGCTCCTAAGCGATAGTCAATGTTGGAAACTGTCGCGCGGGTGTACGGAGCCGGCTAACTAGATTCCGTTTACGTATTGCAGGCTGATTCCCATTTCAGTCCGCCCGCCCTCATCGCGTCCTGGTTCGCGGCGTCTGCTGTCGGTCCCACTCCGGTGGTGCCGTCACTCGCGAGCGCGATGCAGAGGGGGGCGCCGGGTCCGCCGGTCGTAATCACTATGTGACAACCGGGGCCTTTTGAATTGCACCCATTTATCGCCACCGCGTTCGCCGCGTCCTGCGTCGGGTAGTTCCGCGCCCACCAGGCCCACCCAAGGTCGCCCGTGGCAGCTATGGCTGCGTAACAGTTGGGTTCGGTGCATTGGTCGGCGATCGCCGATGGTGCAGCCAGGACTGACTGAGCAAACGCCGTCGTGGCGATAAGACCTGTGGTGGCGACGAATTTGATGTTCATAACCCCTCCTCTCATTCGAGCCGACCACATTCACGTGTGCGGCGGATAGGGACCAAAGTCCTTTGCCGTGGCGGCAACGCAACAAAACAGCCGATAACTGAGGGCTTAAATAGAAAGATTCCAGAATCGCCGGATGGTTCACACCGGTTTTGCTGGGCAAAGTGGTGCCGATCCAATTGCATTTGGCAGACAAAATGGGGACGAGGGCGGCGTGCGGTGGCCGTAGATTGCGCTGTCAAGCTTATTGTCGGGTTGTTGGCCGGGCCAGCAATGTACACTGAGCGCATGAGTTTCAAGAAGACCATCGTGACCAGCACTCTCGTAGTCGCGGCTGGACTGGCATTGGCACCTGCTGCTACTGCCGATCCTGCACCGCAGCCAAATCCCGGCGTTCAAATTTCGCAGTCGGGTCCATCAGCGCCGGCCCCGGCGAAGCAGCACCCCATGCTGGGCACGAAAGAGTCCGCCAATACGGGAAGTGATCACAACCCAGCCCTTCCTTGAGCGTCCTCGACGCCCGAAAACGGCCGACTGGTCACCGAGGCTGGCCGATAGAGCAATGCCCCTCGGTGTGATCGCTGAGGTAGACGCCCCCGGCGCGAGCCGGGGGCGTCTACTTTTTTGGTGCTGATCCAGACCATCGCAATGCCCAAGGTCCACGGTGGGATCGACTCCGCCCGTCGCACAACCGGACCCCGCCGCTGATGTGACTCTCAGTGGGTCAGGGTCTTTCGCCGCCGCCGCATCGCCGCGCCTGCGCGGCGGCGTCGGCCGCCGCCGCGCGCATCCCCACCGCCGCCAGGTCGTCGGCCGCCACCAGCAGCGCCGCGGCGTCGCCGGCTGCCAGTGCCTGCGCATGTGCGAGCGCGAGTTTACCGGCGGTGCAGTCGATTTCGTCGCAAAGGCGGGCCAGCGGATCGGCCGCGCGGGTGTCGCCGAGCCGCACCGCCTCGTGCCAGACCCGCACCGCCACGGCCCGCTGGCCGCCGCGTTCGGCCATCCGGGCGGCATCCCGAGCGGCGGTGACCGCACCGTGCGAGTCGCGCATCGAGGCCAGCCGCCACGCCCGGGCGACGCCGAGCTCCGGCGCGAACAGCGCCGACTTGGTCCCGTGCCGGGATTCGGCCCGGCCCAATGTCTTTCCCGCGGCGGCGATGTCGCCCTGCTGCGCCAGCGCGGTGGCCAGCAGCGTCAACGACAGCGGGCCCCACGAATACCCGGTGCGTTCCAACGTGGCGGCGGCCGGGCCGAGTAGCGATGCGGCTCCGGCGAATTCGCCGTCGGCGAGCAGCACGTGCGCCAGCAGCACCTCGCCGATCGCACGGCCAGGCTGCTGCAGCTCGGCGAAATCGGTGAACTGCTGGGCGAGTTCGCGGGCCGCGTCGAGCCGGCCCGCCATCAACAGCGAAGTGGTCTGCCCCAACCCGATCGTGAAGCGCAGCAGCCCCGGGTGTTCGGCGGCCAGGGCGCGCTGGGCCAGCGGCTCGACGTCGCCGAAACGCCCCTGCCGGGCCGCGCACAGCGCCGCCGTGCTGGCCGCCCAGGCCACCGCCTGGTCGCCGGCGTGCGGGGCGGCCAGCACCGCGTCGGCGACCTTCACGGCGTGCCCGACGTTGCCGGCGTTCATCGCGAACGTGGCGCTCAGCGCGTCGAGGGTGGTGCGCGCGCCCGCATCCGAGACGTGACCGCGGATGGTGCGCAGGAACGCGGTGGCCCGCTCGGGTTCGCTGAGCATCCAGAATTGGTTGGCCGCGCGCAGCAGCGCCCAGTCCATCAGTGCGGTTTCGGTCAACGCGCTGGGGTCCAGGCCGGCCAGCACCGCGTCGGCCTCGCGGCCGCGGCCCTGCCATCCCAGGGCGTGCGCCAGCGCCAGCCGCGCCGCCAGCCCGCCGGACCGCTCCAGGGCCGAGGAGGCCAGCCGTTCGCCCAGGGCGAGATCGCCCAATCTCAGCGCCTGCTGCGCGGCGGCGACCAGCTCGGCCACCGGCTGGGGGGCGTCGCTGTCGAGGGCCACCGACGCCAGCCGCAGCCGGTCGCTGAGGTGTTCCGGCGGATGCTGCGACAGCTGCCGCACCACGTCGGTGCGGCGACGCCGCGCGCCGTCGCCGCCCAGCACTGCGCGCACCCGCTCGGCGAACAGCGGGTGGGCCGTGTACACCACCGGGTCGTCCGAGGCGTCGCCGCGCACCCGAGTCTCCACCGCCCCGCAATCGACCGCCTCGCCGACCGCCTCGGCGCCGGCGAGGACGGTCAGATCCGCCAGCGACAGCGGCTCCGCCACGGCCAGATAGTCCAGCACCGCCCGGGCCTCGGCGGGCATCTCGCCGAGAAACGCGTCGACCTCTGCCGGCGTGGTCGCCCCGCCGGGCGCTTCGATGTCGATTCGGGTGAGCAGGCCGTCGGTCCACAGCGCTGCGACGGCCTCCGGAGCCGAGTCGGCGCGGCCGGTGACGACCATCCTGGCCACGCCGGCCAGCGCCAACTGGTACACCAGCGTGGCGGACAGGATGTCCAGCTCGTGGGCGTCGTCGACCACCAGCAGCAGGTCGTCACCGTCCAGCGACGCCCGGGCGGCGCGCAACAGCGCGGCCGGCTTGCCGATGTCGGCGATCTCGACCAGGTGGCTGAAGGCGCCGAACGAAACGGCGCGCTCGGTCGGGGTGC
>NZ_LZJG01000114.1:0-1355 GCF_001667785.1 Mycobacterium sp. E3247
TCAAACGGCTGAAAGTTGGTGCCACGCGGCGGTTTTCGGCCACCACCCGGGAGTCGTTGTTGGCGGATCTGCGCCGGATACTCGATCCGGATTACGGCGTGCGTGCGCGAGAGATCGCCCGGCACATGACCAAACCCGCTGAAAGCGTTGTCAAGGCCGCTGACGTGGTGGAGAAGTTTGCCGGCTCGCGGAGTCGCGCCTGATCGGCAAAGCCGACAGCGCGGATGTGTGCCGCACTGTCAGCGTCCTGACTCCGGCGCCGGCGCCGAACTAGTTGCCGCTTCTGGAGACACGGGACCACACTTTCTGGCACACTAGATATCTGATCAGCCGACGATGCCTGGGGGTCGCGTCAAACCGTCAAAGGTCGTCACAGTCCAATGGTCGGGGGGATAGGGCCGATGATATTGGCTTCGTCACACCCGACGGCGCCCGGTGGGAATTGCCGGTTCGCCCGCTCGCGGAACCTCATTCCCCATGCCATGCAACGAAAACAGTCAATCCCAATAGGGAAGGGAGAGACTGAAATTAGGGCCGAAAGACCCTACTCTGAAGTGTTGCCGGGGCAAGGGAAAAGTGATTAAGGTTACAACGCGATGAAATTTGCTGTGGCAAGCTACGGGACGCGCGGTGACATAGAGCCGTGCCTCGCTATCGGGCGGGAACTGACGCGCAGAGGGCACGAAGTCCGCATGGCCGTCCCGCCCAATCTTGTTGAGCTCGCGCAGGAAGCAGGCCTGGCGGCCATCGGCTACGGACCCGACATGCACGACTTCTGGAGCGACGAGTTCATCCGCGACTTCTGGAAGAATTTCGTGCGCGGGCCCATCAAGTTGATGCGCGACGCATGGGAGCCGGTGCTGCGGAACTGGCAGCTGATGAGCTCGTCACTGATGTCGGTCGGTGCCGGCGCCGATTTGATCTTCACCGGACAGCTCTACCAGGACCTCGCGATCAACGTCGCCGACTACTACCGCATTCCGATGGCCACGCTGCATTACATTCCGATGCGGGCCAACGGCCAGCTCGTTCCGCGCGTGCCGGCGCCGCTGTTTCGCTCCGGCATGAAAACGGTCGAGTGGTTGTTTTGGCGCTCGACGAAGCAAGTGGAGAACGCACAGCGCCGCGAGCTCGGACTGCCCGCGGCCACGAAACCCTCGCCCCGGCGGATCGCCGAACGCGGCTCGCTCGAGATCCAGGCCTATGACGAAGTCTGCTTTCCCGGGCTGGCCGCCGAATGGGCGAAGAAATGGGGCGACCGACGGCCCTTTGTCGGCGCGCTGACCATGGAGTTGACCACGGACGCCGACGAGGACGTGGCATCGTGGATCGCCGGTGGATCGCCGCCGATCTGC
>NZ_LZJG01000115.1:0-46775 GCF_001667785.1 Mycobacterium sp. E3247
CCGCGACGAGTACCGCTACACCGAAAGCCTGGTCTACCCCGCGCTCGGGGCCGGCGCCCGATCCGTCCTCGTGCTGGGTGGCGGCGACGGCCTGGTGGCCCGCGAACTGCTGCGGCAGCCGGGCATCACCGACATCGTGCAGGTGGAGCTCGACCCCGCGGTGATCCAGCTGGCGCGCACCACCATGCGCGCGGCCAACGGCGGTTCGCTGGACAGCCCGCGGGTCAAGGTGGTGATCGACGACGCGATGCGCTGGCTGCGCGCACCGCACCCGGACGTCATCCCGGCCGGGGGCTTCGACGCCGTCATCGTCGACCTTCCCGACCCCGACACCCCGGTCCTGGGCCGGCTCTATTCGACCGAGTTCTACGCGCTCATCGGGCACGCGCTGGCCGCCGACGGCCTCATGGTGGTGCAGTCGGGCAGCCCGTTCTCGACGCAGACGGCGTTCTGGCGCACCGCCTCCTCGATCCGGGCGGCCGGCTACACGGTGACGCCGTACCACGTGTACGTGCCGACGTTCGGCGACTGGGGTTTCGTCCTGGCGCGCCGCGGGGGCAGCGCCCCCACGCCCGTCGTGCCGCCCAACGCGCCGCCGCTGCGCTTCCTCAACCAGCACGTGCTCGACGCCGCCACAGTGTTTCCCGACGACACCCGGCCCCGCGCTTTGGACCCGTCGACGCTGGACAATCCGCGCATCGTCGACGACATGCGGCACGGGTACGACTAGGGCGTTTCGAACTTCGCCGGCGCTTTTTCGCGTCCCGCGGCGCACACTGAGCAGCGAGCGCCGGACATCTCGCGGTTTCTGGTGTTGGGATCGGTAGCCCACCGCTACCGGTGTACTTGCAAAGCGACGCCACCTAGGCGACCCGCCGGACGCAAGCCGAAGGAACGCACATGGACATCGCCAGAAAAATGTTGCGGGCCGCGGCCGGCCTGCTTCTCTCAGCCGGCCTTGCAATCGCAGGCATCGGACTGACCCAGGGCATCGCGTATGCCAATAAGGGCCCGTTCACGTGGTGTCCAGGGCAGTCCATGGAGTGGCCGAGCGGGCCGAATTCGTCCCGCGGTGTCGCACAGAACTACGTCTGGGATATGTCTGTGTGCCACACGTGGTACATCGTCGCCGACGGGTGGGGCAACGTTCCGCGGATCGCGCTCAACGGACAGCCGACGCTGCAAAGTTCACACACCTGGGACGGCGACAATCCGCCGCCCGACAATCCCTCGGGCGTGAATTGCGGCCCGGGTTGGTGCCCCGTGCCGCCGCACTATGACCCGGGGTTCCACGGATAAGCCGGTGACGGGAGAGCAAGGAGTCGACATGAGCATCAACGAACAGTCTCCCGCGTCGCGCCCGTTCGTGGCGTCCTGCTCGATCTACTCGCCCAATTGGGCCAAACTGACCGGCAAGCGCGCGACGATCTACATCCAGATCGGCTTTTGGGCGATCGTTTTGAGTGTGGTGCTGATGATGGTTGGACGCACCTTTGGCAACTCACGCGGCTCCCACCGGTCCTTCCCGAACGTTCCCGGCCCGGTGATCGCCTACGGCTGGCTGGCGTTGTTGGCCGTTTTGGGGTTCGCCCTCGGCGCCCTGTTCCTTTGGCGATGGCGCCGCAAGTACCACCTGGACGTCACACCCGAGGGGCTCACGATCGACGGGGGTCGGGGCGATTTCTACTCATTCGCTGACGCCCAGCTAGGCCTGTGGGCGAGTACGGGGCTGGCGCTTCATCTGCGACGGGGCCGCCACCGATTCATTCTCGGCGGACGCGACTGTCGCGTTGGCCCGACGACACCGCTCAGTGCCCCGCCGGCGCCGCTCGTCGACGCCTGGTTGTCCCAGCCGGAGTTCGTCGCGATGTTGTCCCTGAGCGGCCGCTGGCGCGGCTTGGCTGTGGGCGAACCCGCACCGGGGGATCCGGTTCGCTGTGTGCTGTTTCCGAACCCTTTGTTGATCCAGCAGATGGGGCCGTTCGCGCTGATGAAGAAACAGCGATTGACGCAATCCCTGTCACAGCCGCAGCTGTTCATCGACGTCGATGACGACACGATCCGGGTGATCGACGCGGACAGCAACGCGCTTACCGCCTCGGCATCGCTCTCGCAGGTGACCGCGACCAGGGCCACCTACCGGCTCGACGATGTTGCCGGCCAGTACTTTTCCACGATGCCCGCTGTGACCCTTGGCGTTCCCGGTTCCCAACCACTGACCATCGGATGCCGGGACTTCAGCGGGCTGAAGCAGCGATTCCTATGGGGCGAAAACGTGGCCATGATCAACGACCCTCCGGCTTATGCCGTCTCGGGCGCCGACTGGATGACGCTGACAGCAAAGCTCCACTTGGCCTCGTAATGCCGACGACCGGCCGACCCTCAGTCCTCGTCGAGGGCGGCCAGAACCTCGTCGGACAGGTCGACGTTGGTCCAGACGTTCTGCACGTCGTCGCTGTCTTCCAGGGCGTCGACGAGCTTGAACACCTTCCGGGCGCCGTCGACGTCCACCGGCACGCTGACCGAGGGCTGGAAGCTGGCCTCCGCGGACTCGTAGTCGATGCCGGCGTCCTGCAGGGCGGTCCGCACGGCGACCAAGTCCGTTGGCTCCGAGATGATCTCGAAGCTTTCGCCCAGGTCGTTGACGTCCTCGGCGCCCGCGTCCAGCACGGCGGCCAGCAGGTCGTCCTCCGTCAGCCCGTTCTTCTCCAGGGTCACCACGCCCTTGCGGGTGAACAGATACGACACCGAGCCCGGATCGGCCATGGTTCCGCCGTTGCGGGTCACCGCCACCCGAACCTCACCGGCCGCGCGGTTGCGGTTGTCGGTCAGGCACTCGATCAGCACCGCCACGCCGTTGGGCCCGTAACCCTCGTACATGATCGTCTGGTAGTCGGCGCCGCCGGCTTCCTCGCCGGCACCGCGCTTGCGGGCGCGCTCGATGTTGTCGTTGGGCACCGAGGTCTTCTTCGCCTTCTGGATGGCGTCGTAGAGGGTCGGGTTGCCCGCCGGGTCCCCGCCCCCGGTACGGGCGGCGACCTCGATGTTCTTGATCAGCCGGGCAAACTCCTTGCCCCGGCGCGCGTCCTTGACGGCCTTCTGGTGCTTGGTGGTGGCCCACTTGGAATGGCCGCTCATCGGTGTCTCTTACCTCTTCTGTCTTCGAATTCTGTCTTCGAAAGTTCTGTCTTCGAAAGTTCGCCAGACGAGTCTACGTGCACGTCGAGCGTGGGCTTTATGTACGTGATCGGCCCCGAATTCGTCCATAGGCCCCACACTCGATGCAGCGGGCGTCAGCGTTCAGGCGACGCCGTTGACGATGTCCACGAAGAGCTGGTGGACGCGGCGATCGCCCGTCATCTCGGGGTGAAACGCCGTCGCCAACTTGGCGCCCTGCCGCACCGCGACCGTGTGCCCCGACGCCTCGGCCAGCACCTGCACCTCGGCACCGGCGCGCTCGACCCACGGGGCGCGGATGAACACCGCGCGCACCGGGCCGTCCAGACCGGCGAACGGTATGTCGCCCTCGAACGAATCGACCTGACGCCCAAAGGCGTTGCGGCGCACCGTCATATCGATCGCACGCAGCGGCAGCGCCTCCCGGCCGCCCGCGCCAGCGTCGAGGATCTCGCTGGCCAGCAGGATCATGCCCGCGCACGCACCGTAGGCGGGCAGCCCGTCGGCGAGCAGCCCGCGCAGCGGCTCCAGCAGGTCGAGGTCGAGCAGCAGGTGGCTCATGGTGGTGGACTCGCCACCGGGAATGACCAGCCCGTCGACCTTCTCCAGCTCGTCGCGGCGCCGCACCGGCATCGCCTCGGCCCCGGCTTCGTCCAGCGCGGCCAGGTGTTCGCGGGTATCCCCCTGCAGCGCCAGCACCCCGATTCGGGGACCGCTCACGGCTGGAATCCGAGCTGGAAGCGGGTCAGCCCCTCCTGCATGACCGCCGCCACCATCTCGCCGGACTGGGTGAAGATCTTGCCCTGGCACAGCGAGCGGCCGCCGCTGGCCGACGGCGACGACTGGTCGTAGAGCAGCCACTCGTCGGCCCGGAACGCGCGCATGAACCACATCGCGTGGTCCAGCGACGCCACCTGCAGGTGCTCGCGCACGTCGAGGTGGTTGACCTGCGCCGATCCCAGCAGCGTGAGGTCGCTCATGTAGGCCAGGGCGCAGATGTGCAACACCGGATCGTCCGGCAGCGGGTCACGGTGGCGAAACCACACCTGCTGCTGGGAGGCCTTGCCGGGCGACAGCTGCAGCTGGTCGCGCGGCACGATGCAGACGTCCCACTCCTCGAACTGCTTGAATCCGGCGTCGTCGAACACCTTGATCGAGTCCAGGCCGGGCAGCCCCTCGGGCGGGGGCGCGGCCGGCATCACGTCCTGGTGGTGGATGCCCTCCTGGTCGGTCTGGAAGGACGCCCCCATGCTGAAGATGATTTCCCCGTGCTGGATCGCGTTGACGCGCCGGGTGGCGAACGACCCGCCGTCGCGGGTGCGCTCGACGATGAAGACCGTGGGCTCGCTGGCGTCCCCGGGCCGCAGGAAGTAGCCGTGCAGCGAGTGCACCTGGTAGCGCGGGTCGACGGTGCGCACCGCCGAGACGAGCGACTGGCCGGCGACGTGGCCGCCGAACGTGCGCTGGAAATATCCCGACTCCGGGCTGAACACCCGACCGCGATAGATGTTGACCTCAAGTTGCTCGAGATCAAGGATCTCTTCGATCGCCACTGACTGTTCTTACCAGCCGCGTTCGGCCAGCCGATGGGGCTGCGCGATCTGCTCGACATTGATGCCCACCATCGGCTCGCCCAGGCCGCGCGACACCTTGGCCAGCACGTCCGGGTCGTCGTAGAACGTGGTGGCCTTGACGATGGCGGCGGCGCGCTGCGCGGGATCCCCCGACTTGAAGATGCCGGAGCCGACGAAGACGCCCTCGGCGCCCAGTTGCATCATCATGGCCGCGTCGGCCGGGGTGGCGATGCCGCCGGCGGTGAACAGCGTGACGGGCAGCTTGCCGGCGCGGGCCACCTCGACGACGAGCTCGTACGGCGCGCGCAATTCCTTTGCGGCGACGTATAATTCGTCCTCCGACATCGAGGTCAGCCGCCGGATTTCACCGCTGATCGCCCGCATGTGCGTGGTCGCGTTGGAGACGTCTCCGGTGCCGGCCTCGCCCTTGGACCGGATCATCGCCGCGCCCTCGCTGATGCGGCGCAGTGCCTCGCCCAGGTTGGTCGCCCCGCACACGAACGGCACGGTGAACTTCCACTTGTCGATGTGATGGGTGTAGTCGGCCGGGGTCAGCACCTCGGACTCGTCGACGTAGTCGACGCCGAGGCTCTGCAGGATCTGCGCCTCGACGAAATGCCCGATGCGCGCCTTGGCCATCACCGGGATGGTGACCGCGGCGATGATGCCCTCGATCATGTCCGGGTCGCTCATCCGCGACACGCCGCCCTGGGCGCGGATGTCGGCGGGCACCCGTTCCAGCGCCATCACCGCGACGGCGCCGGCGCCCTCGGCGATGCGGGCCTGCTCGGGGGTGACGACGTCCATGATGACGCCGCCCTTGAGCATCTCGGCCATGCCGCGCTTGACCCGCGCGGTTCCGGTGCGTCCGCTGCCGTTCGGTGACGCGGCGGTATCCACTGCTGATCTCCTTCAACCGTTGTCGCCCCAGTCTAGTGGGGGGCGCGACACGGATTTGCCAACCGCCGAGCGACAAAGGGCCGATTGGCCCTAGGCCCCGAAATCGAGCCCTTGCTACACACGTCTTCGTTAGCTTGCTCACACCGTTGCTGCGAGGCGACGGATAGCGGGGCCACGTAGTTGCGGGACGGCGGCCGTCGACCGGGCTGAGGAGGGGTCGGGATGGTGCCGGATTTTGGGCTGCTGCCGCCCGAGATCAATTCCGGTCTGATCTATGCCGGTCCGGGCTCGGGGTCCGTGCTGGCCGCCGCGTCCGCGTGGGCGGGGTTGGCCGCCGAACTGGGCTGGGCGGCGTCGTCGTATGCGACGGTGGTCGCGGCGTTGACGGGCGGCCCGTGGCTGGGTCCGTCGGCCGTCGCGATGGCGGCCGCGGCCAGCCCCTTCGTCACCTGGTTGGCGGCCACCGCGATCGAGGCCGAGCAGGTGTCGACCCAGGCGATGGCGGCGGCGGCCGCGTACGAGGCGGCGTTCGCGATGACCGTGCCGCCGCCCGTGATCGCCGCCAACCGCGCCCAGTTGATGACGTTGGTCGCGACGAACTTCTTCGGTCAGAACACCCCCGCGATCATGGCCACCGAGGCGCAATACACGGAGATGTGGGCCCAGGACGCCGCCGCGATGTCCGCCTACGACGCCGCCACGCTGGCGGCGGCCGCCCAGTTGACGGCCTTCACCGAACCGCCCGACGGCCTGGGCGCCGCCCCTCAGGCCGTCGACAGCCTCGCGACCGCCGCGGATTCGGCGGCGACCCAGACGCAATCGGTCACATCGGACGCCCAGCTGATGTCGTCGCTGTTCGACTCGTTCGGGCTCTCGCCGTCGTCGGCCTCGGGGCTGTCGCCGCTGGAGATGCTCTCGATGAGCGGCGAATTCGCGCTGCAACCCATGAGCGTGCTGATGAGCCAGCTCGTCGGCCAGTTCATGGGTGGCGCCGACCCGTTGATGAGCGGCGCCGTCGGCGGCATGCCGTCGATGGGTTCGGTATTGGCGTCCGCCGGTTCGGCCATGGGGACCACGAGCCCGTCCCAACTCGGCGCCCCCGCGGTGCTGGCGGACGTCGGACGGGCGGGTTCCGTTGGGGCGCTGTCGGTTCCGCCGAGCTGGACCACCGAGGTGCAGGCGACGTCGCCGGCTGGGCCGGTTGCCGGGTTACCGGCCACCGGTGTTAGCCAGGTGACGCCCAACCTGCCGAGGGTGCCGTTCAAGCCCGCGGTCAGCACGGGTGGGCGCGGGGTGGCCGGGGTTGCCCCGGCGGCCGAGGCGTCGCGCTCCGGCGTGGTGGCGCGCCCGGTGGTCGGCTAGGCGGGCGGCGATGCGATGTCGTATGTGATCACGGCCCCGGAGACGTTGACGGCGGCCGCCGGCGATTTGCAGGGAATCGGTTCGGCGATCGCCGCCGCCGACGGCGCGGCGGCCACCCCGACGACCATGGTGTTCCCCCCGGCCGCGGACGCGGTGTCCCTGCGCACCGCGGCTCTGTTCGCCACGTACGGCCAGCGCTACCAGGAGCTAGCGACGCGCGCGGAAGCCTTCCATCAGCGGCTCGTGCAGACACTGCTCGGCAGCAGCGATTCGTATGCCCAGGCCGAAGCCTCCAACGCGGCCGCCACGCAACTGACGCCGGCGCTGCCCTCGCAACAGACGGTGAGTGGAGGCTTGAGCTTGGCCAGCCAAGCGCCAAGCACCCCGACGACGACGTCGTCGACCAACGTGGCGTTGATCATGGGCGGCACCGGGAACCCGCAACCCACCCCCTCCTACGTGACCTCGGTCTACAACACCTACATCGCGCCGCATTACCCCGGCTATACGCCGGAGGGCCTGACCACGCCGGAGGACTTCTGGCCCGTCACCGGCCTCACGAGCGAAACGTTCGGCCAGTCGGTCCGACAGGGCGTGACGATTCTGAACAACGCGATCCTGACCGAAACCGGCGCAGGCAATCATGTTGTCGTCCTGGGCTATTCGCAAAGCGCCACCATCGCCACCCTGGAAATGCGCTATCTGGACGCCCTGCCCGCAGCCATCCGGCCGAGTTCGGACCTGCTGTCGTTCGTGTTGCTCTCCGACCCAAACGTTCCGGGCACCGGCATCCTGACGCACTTCATCCCCGGCTTCGGGGCGTTTCACGTGGTGACCCCGGTGGACACCCTCTACCAGACCGCCATCTACACGCTGCAATACGACCCCGTCGCCTACTTCCCGCGGTCGATCTTCAACATTGCGGCCGACCTCAACGCCCTGTTGGGCTTCCCCTACCTGCACGGGACCTACCCGACTCTGAGCGCGGCGCAGGTCGCCACGGCCATCCAGACGCACATCGGGATGACCACCTACTACCTGATTCCCACACAAAACCTGCCCCTCCTGGACCCGCTGCGCCTGATCCCCGTCTTCGGCAACCCGCTGGCCGACCTGCTCCAGCCCTTCCTGCGCCCGTTCGTCGACTTCGGTTACGCCACCGGCCTTCCCGGACCGTTCCAGACCCTCTCGGTCACCGTTGCCGGTGGCCTGAGCCCGGTTGGCGCGCAGGCGATTCCGGAATCACTGTCCGCGGGGTTGAGCCTGCCACCGGAGTCGCTCGCCGCGGGGTTGAGCCTGCCGCCCGACCTCCATGTCGCGATCGACGGGTTCTAGCGGTCAGCGGATGGATTGCAGCGGGCCCGGGACCCGGCCGCCGGCCAGCGCGGCCGCGTCGTTGAGCAGTTCAACGAGCTGCATCGGGTACACCGTCTCGCCGGCCGCCGCCAGCCGGAGGATGTCCGCGGCATCGCACCAGCGGTGACCGTGGATGTAGCTGTGTTCCAAATTCGTTCGGCCCGCATCGGAGGGCTCGAACCGGCGGGTGCGGTAGACGAAATAGAACTCTTCACTGTCGATCAGGGAGCCGTTGAACTCGAACACCTCGTCGCGCCGCCAGACGGGGCCGACCATCTCGCCGGGTGCGACCCGCAGCCCGGTCTCTTCGGCCAGTTCCCGGGCGGCGGCCTCGGCCAGCCGCTCCCCCTTGTGCACCTCGCCGCCGACGGTGATCCACCATTTCGGCGCTTCGTTCTTGAGTGGGTCGCGGCCGATCGCCGGATCCGATCCGCGCAGCAGCAGCACCGCGCCCGTCTCGTCGAGCAGGACGACGCGCGCCGACGTGCGGTGGTTGAGCACCCCGTGGTCGCCGTGGGCCAACGCGTGCGGCCGCTCGACGATTTCGAAATAGCTGGGTAGCGCGGCGGTCCCGCCGAGGCGAAGGGTTCGGACCAGGAACCGCTCGCGCAGTGCAAGGGTGTCGCGGACCGCGTCGTTGTGGAAGCGGCGGGCCAGCAGCACCCGGGCCTCGGCGTCGGCCAGCTCGGCGATCAGCCCGGCCGGCAGCGATGCCGGGTCGACGATCGCGAGCGCGGCCGACAGCTGGTTCTCGCAAGCCTCGCGGTCCTGCCGCGGCGCGGCCTCGGCGGCGTCGGCCAGCGCGGCCAGCCGCCTGCCCTCGGAGGCGCCGCCGTACGCGTCGATGGCGACCGCCCGGGCGACCACCGCGCGCCGCGCCAACGCTCCGTCGAGCGCCTGCCACGACAGGTCGTAGCGGACGTGCAGCCGGTCCAGCCGGTTCGCCGTCTGATAGGCCCAGGCGCCCAAGATGGCCAGCAGCCCGACCAGCACCGCGATGGCGACCATCCACGTCATCAGCCGGCCACCTCGACCTTGGCGCCGGACGCGGCGACCGTCTCGTAGACCCGCATGATCTGGCTGGCCACCACCGACCAGTCGTAGCGCTGGACGGCCGCCGAACCGGCGGCCACAAACCGTTCGCGCAGCACATCGTTTTCTAGCACCGAAACCAGGGCGTCCGCGAGCGCAGCGCCGTCACCGACGGGCACCAGGCACCCCACCTCGCCGTCGAGCAGCACCCGCCGAAAGGCGTCCAGGTCGCTGGCCACCACCGCGGTGTCGGCGGCCATGGCCTCGACCAGAACGATGCCGAAGCTCTCGCCACCGACGTGCGGAGCGCAGTACACGTCGGCGCTGCGCATCGCCGACGCCTTCCCGGCATCGTCGACCTGACCCAAGAAGCGCATGTGCTTCACCAGTTCGCCTGCCTGGCCACGCAATTCGTCCTCATCGCCGCGGCCGACGATGAGCAGTTGCACGTCCGGAAACCGCTGAACCACCCTGGGCAGCGCATCGAGCAGGACCGACATCCCCTTGCGCGGCTCGTCGTAGCGGCCCAAGAACAGCACCGTCTTGCCGGGCCGCGGGTAGCCGTCCAGCGGCGGCGCGGAGGCGAACGAGTCGACGTCCACCCCGTTGGGGATCTCGACCGCGTCGGTGCCCAGGGCCTCCATCTGCCAGCGGCGGGCCAGATCGGAGACCGCGATCCGCCCGACGATCTTTTCGTGCATCGGCCGCAGGATGCCCTGGAAGACGGTCAGCGTCAGCGACTTGGTGGTCGAGGTGTGAAACGTCGCGACGATGGGCCCCTCGGCGATGTTGAGCGCCAGCATCGACAGGCTGGGCGCGTTGGGCTCGTGCAGGTGCAGGACATCGAAATCACCCAGCATGAGCCACCTCTTCACCTTGCGGTGCGTCGCCGGGCCGAACCGCAGCCGGGCCACCGAGCCGTTGTACGGAATCGGAACGGCCTTGCCGGCCGAGACGACGTAGTCGGGTAAGACCGCTTGCGGCGACGCCGGCGCCAGCACGCTCACCTCGTGCCCGCGGCGGCGCATCACCTCGGCCAGCTGCAGGACGTGCGACTGCACCCCGCCCGGTACGTCGAACGAGTAGGGGCACACCATCCCGATTCGCATCAGGTCTCCCGGAGGCGCGCCCGTTTAGCGTCGGACAGGTCGGCCAGCCACTGGGGTTGCAGCATGTGCCAATCCTCGGGGTACGCGGCGATGTTCTTGGCGAACTGGTCCGCCAAGGCCTGGGTGATCGCGCCGACGTCGCCGCTGCTGCAATCCAGCGGCGGCTGCATCCACACCCTTGAGCGGTCGTCCTCGAACCAGCAGTGCGACGGCAGCAGCGCCGCCCCGGTCTCGATCGCGAGCTTCGCCGGGCCCGCAGGCATCCGGGTGGGTTCGCCGAAGAAGTCGACCTGAACCCCGGTGCGGGTGAGGTCTCGCTCGGCCATCAGGCACACCACCCGGTTGGCCCGCAGCCGCTCGCACAACACCTCGAAGGGGGGCCGTTCGCCCCCGGACAGCGGCAGCACCTCGAAGCCGAGGCGTTCGCGGAAGGCAATGAAACGCCGGTACAGCGACTCGGGTTTGAGCCGCTCGGCAACCGTGGTGAAAGTGCCGTGTGTCTGCGCGAGCCACACCCCGGCCATGTCCCAATTGCCACTGTGCGGCAACGCACATATCGCGCCGCGGCCCGTGGCCAGCGCCGCCGCCAGATTGTCTTGCCCGTCGACCGAATCGTGGAGCTGGCTCGCCAGCTTGCGGTGGTCCATCGTCGGCAGCCGGAACGCCTCCCGCCAGTAGCGGGCGTAGGAGGCCAGCGAGGCCCGCATCAGCTCGTCGGGCACCTCGGCGGGCGGCACGCCGATGACACGGGCCAGGTTCTTGCGCAACTGCTCGGGGCCGCCGCCGCGGGCGGCGTAGCGCGCTCCCGTGTCAAACGCGGTGCGCGCCGCGAATTCCGGCATCGCCCGCACAGCCATCCAGCCGGCCGCGTATGTCCAGTCGGTCGCGGTGCGAGTCACCAGGCCGCCGATCATGGCTGACCCGTTCTCGGCATGCGCTCCGTCGCGCCGGGCGAGGTCCACACCGTGCGCATCCGCTGCAGGCAGGTGACCACGCTGGCCGCCGCCAGCAGCCACATCGCCACCGGCAGCGCCGGCGGCCAGGCCACAAACGGGAAGTCCGACACCCCGGCGCCGACCAGCACGATGATCAAGCGTTCCGGGCGTTCGATGAGGCCGCCGTCGCCGCGCAGCCCGCTGGCCTCGGCCCGCGCCTTGATGTAGGAGATCACCTGCGACGTGACGAGGCAGATCAACGTCGCCACCGCCAGCAGCTTGTCGTGCAGCCCGAAGGCCGCCCACCACAGCAGCCCGCAGAACACCGCCCCGTCGCTGACCCGGTCGCACGTGGCGTCCAGCACGGCGCCGAACCGGGTGCCGCCCCCGCGCTCGCGGGCCATGGCGCCGTCGAGCATGTCGAACAGCACGAAGAACCAGACGACCAGCGTGCCGATGAACAGCTTGCCCATCGGGAACAGCGTCAGCGCCCCGGCCACCGCCACGATGGTGCCCAGAACGGTGACCGCGTCCGGTGTCAGCCCGATCCGCAGGCACGCCCGGGCGGTCGGTGTGGTGAGCCGCGCGAACGCCGCTCGCGACAGGAACGGCACCTTACTCATGACTGGTTAGCCCACTCCGTGGCCAGCAGCCGGCGGGTTTCGCGCAGCAACTGCGGGATCACCTTGGACCCGCCGATGATGGTGATGAAGTTGGCGTCGCCGCCCCAGCGCGGCACGACGTGCACGTGCAGGTGTTCAGCCAGCGACCCGCCCGCCGAGGTGCCCAGATTGAGGCCGACGTTGAAGCCGTGCGGCCGCGACACGTTCTTGATGACGCGAATAGCCTTCTGTATGAAGGCCATCAGCTCCGCGCTCTCCTCGACGGTGAGGTCCTCCAACTCGGACACCCGCCGATACGGCACCACCATCAGGTGCCCCGGGTTGTAGGGGTAGAGGTTGAGGACGGCGTAGACCAGTTCGCCGCGGGCGACCACCAGGCCTTCCTCGTCGGACAGTTGCGGGATGTCGGTGAACGGTTGCTCGGTCTTGCCGTTATCGCGCTTCATCGGCGCTTCGGCGAGATACGTCATCCGGTAGGGCGTCCACAACCGTTGCAGGTGGTCGCTCTGGCCGACACCGGTGTCCAGGATGGTGTCATCGACGCGGTCGTCGGGATCACTCACCGCCGGTTACCTTCACGAGTTCGGCTGTGGGGACGGCATTTTCGCGATCCGCGATCCAAGCCACGATGGCGTCGACGGCGCTGTCGCGGGGCACGCCGTTGATCTGGGTGCGGTCGCCGAAGCGGAAACTCACCGCCTCCGCCTGGACGTCGCGGTCACCGGCCAGCAGCATGAACGGCACCTTCTGGCCGGTGTGGTGGACGATCTTCTTGGCCATCCTATCGTCGCTGCCGTCCACCTCGACCCGCACTCCGTGCGATTTCAGCTGCGCGGCAACGCTGTTCAGGTAGGGCAGGTGTTCGTCGGCGACCGGGATGCCGACCACCTGCACGGGCGCCAGCCACGCCGGGAAGGCCCCCGCGTAGTGCTCGGTGAGGATGCCGAAGAACCGCTCGATCGACCCGAACAGCGCGCGATGGATCATCACGGGCCGCTGCCGGGTTCCGTCCGGGGCGGTGTACTCCAGCTCGAAGCGTTCCGGGAAGTTGAAGTCCACCTGGATGGTCGACATCTGCCAACTACGGCCCAGCGCATCGCGGGCCTGCACGGAAATCTTCGGGCCGTAGAACGCGGCGCCGCCGGGGTCGGGAACCAGTTCCAGGCCCGACTCGGCCGCCACCTCGGCAAGCGAGTTGGTGGCCTGCTCCCACATCTCGTCGGTGCCGACGAACTTCTCCGGGTCCTTGGTGGAGAGCTCCAGATAGAAGTCCTCCAGGCCGTAGTCGCCCAGCAGTTCGAGCACGAACCGCAGCAGCGACGCCAATTCGCCGTGCAGCTGCTCGCGGGTGCAGAAGATGTGCGAATCGTCCATCGTGAACCCGCGCGCCCGGGTGAGCCCGTGCACCACACCGGACTTCTCGTAACGGTAGACGGTCCCGAACTCGAAGAGCCGCAACGGAAGTTCGCGATAGGAACGCCCTCGCGACCGGAAGATCAGCGTGTGCATCGGGCAGTTCATCGGCTTGAGGTAGTAGTCCTGCCCCGGCTTGCGCACGGTGCCGTCCTCGCCCAGTTCGGCGTCCAGGTGCATCGGCGGGAACATCCCGTCGGCGTACCAGTCCAGGTGGCCCGAGGTGTGGAAGAGCTGCGCCTTGGTGATGTGCGGGGTGTTGACGAATTCGTAGCCGGCCTCGATGTGCTTGCGCCGCGAATACTCCTCGAGCTCCCTGCGCACCACGCCGCCCTTGGGGTGGAAAACGGCCAGCCCGGAACCGATCTCGTCGGGGAAGCTGAACAGGTCCAGCTCGGTGCCCAGCTTGCGGTGGTCGCGGCGCTGCGCTTCCGCGAGCATCTCGAGGTGGCGGTCCAGCGCCTCCTGCGACTCCCACGCCGTGCCGTAGATGCGTTGCAGGCTGGCGTTCTTCTGGTCGCCCCGCCAGTAGGCGGCGGAGCTTCGGGTCAGCTTGAACGCCGGGATGTGCTTGGTGGTCGGGATGTGCGGTCCGCGGCACAGGTCGCCCCAAACCCGTTCGCGGCTGCGGGGATTGAGGTTGTCGTAGGCGGTGAGCTCGTCGCCGCCCACCTCCATGATGTCTGGGTCACCGGACTTGTCGTCGACGAGTTCGAGCTTGTAGGGCTCGTTCGCCAACTCCGCGCGCGCCTGGTCCTTGGACTCGTAGACCCGGCGCTCGAACAGCTGTCCGTCTTTGACGATCTGGCGCATCCGCTTCTCCAGCGCCGCCAGATCCTCGGGGGTGAACGGCTCCGCCACGTCGAAGTCGTAGTAGAAGCCATCGGTGATGGGCGGCCCGATCCCCAACTTGGCGTGGGGGAACATTCCCTGGACGGCCTGGGCCAACACGTGCGCGGCCGAATGCCGGATGACGCTGCGGCCCTCGTCTGTGTTGGCGGCGACGGGGACGACCTCGACGTCGGCGTCGGGCACCCAGCTCAGGTCGCGCAGCTTGCCGTCGGCGTCGCGCACCACCACGATCGCGTCCGGCGCCCCCCGGCCCGGCAGCCCAGCCTCGCGGACCGCGGCGGCCGCCGTAGTGCCGGCGGGAACCCGGATGGGGGCCTGCGGGTCGCCGCCATCGGCCTGCGGCGATCGCAAGCCCGGCTCGGCCGGGCGCTGCGGGTCGCCGCCATCGGCCTGCGGGGTGGGCTGTGCGGCGGCACTCATCGGGTCAATTCTCCAGGCTTGGGCATGTCGGAACGATCGCGACCATGCTATCCGTGTGGCCGACCGCGGCCCCACACCGCCGGGCCGCCACTGATTGACCCCTCGATCGAAGTG
The DNA here is from genome assembly GCF_001667785.1 of Mycobacterium sp. E3247. Classification (NCBI taxonomy): domain Bacteria; kingdom Bacillati; phylum Actinomycetota; class Actinomycetes; order Mycobacteriales; family Mycobacteriaceae; genus Mycobacterium; species Mycobacterium sp. E3247. Next base: position 14,868 of record NZ_LZJG01000115.1, read on the forward strand.
CGCCTACCGTGCCAGCGTGGTTACCACCATCGAACGGTTGGCCGGGTGGGCCGCTGACCTTCGTCTCGACGATGTCCCCGACGCGGTGGTCGACCTCTGCCGTACCCAACGCCGATCCGTGTTCGCGGCCACGGCCGCATCGGCCGGCGACGTCGCGTCACGGCGCGTGCTCGCCGGCGTCGAAACTTGGGCCGGCGACGGGCCTGCGGTGGTGCCGGGATTGCACCGTTCCGTCGCCGTCGACGACGCCCTCTACGCCGCGGCCGCGTTGTCGATCGCGCTCGACTTCGACGACTACATGTGCTTCGCGCACGCCGGCCACTCCGCCGTCTGGGTACCGGTACTCCTGGCCGCCGAGACCGGCGCCTCGGCGGCCGAGCAACTCACCGCCCAGGTGGCGGCCAACGAGCTCGAGGCCCGCTTGGGGGGCGCCTGCCTGCTCGGGCCGCTCAATGGCCAGCTGTGGTCGTTCGTGCATGCCGCCGGAGCCGCCGTCGGCGCTGGGCTGCTGCTCGGACTCGATGCGGGACGGTTGGCCCATGCCCTGGCCCTTGCCCTCTACCAGGCTCCGCGCGCCACCGTGCCGGGCTTCATGGCTCCCGATTCGAAGCTGCTGACGGCCGCGGAACCGACTGTGGCCGGCGTCCGGGCCGCCCGACTCGCCGGCAGCGGCGTCACCGGTCCGCTGGACGCCCTCGACCACCCGCAGGGCTTCTTCGATGCGTTCTCCTACGCGCCGCTGCCCGCACTTCTGGGTGGTCTCGGCTCCGGTTGGGCGACACGGACTCTGAGCGTCAAGCGGTATCCGGGCTGCGCTTATGTCGACACGGCCGTCGACGCGCTGCACAAACTCGGGCCGCCGCCGCCCGACGAGGTCGCGTCCGTGGTCGTCGATGCGGGCGTGCTGACGTGCGGGATGGATGCCATGTCGCACGGGTACACGGCCGGCCGCGTGCCCACACCGGTGACCATCAACTTCTCGATCCCGTGGACCGTGGCCGCCACTCTTGTTGCCGGGCGGCTCACACCGGACGAAGTCAACGAGGAATGGCTGGCCGGCCACCACCGCGAGCTCGCCGAGGTCGCCGCCCGGGTGTCGTTGCGGCACGACTGGTCGCTCACCCTGCGAACGGCCGAAGCGATGGCACCGCTTCTTCCGGTTCGCGCCATGACGGCCGGCACGCCGACGCGCCGGCTGCTCGGCGCCGTCCGGCGAACTCGCCGGGAACACAAGGGCGTTCGCTTCGCCCTCGGCGACGGCATCGCTCTACTCCGCGCCCTGCGGGACGGCGGACTCGGCGCGGCCGGGCGAGCGGCGACAGGACAGTTGTGGGCGCCGGCAGCACTCGACGCATTCACCATGACGTTCCCGGCCCGGGTGCGGGTCAGGCTGCGCGGCGGCCGGGAGTTGGCGGCCGAATGCGATGTTCCCCACGGCGGAGCCGGCAACGTGAAGACCAGTCCCGACGCGGTCAGCCGCGAAAAGCTTTTGGGCAGTGGACCTGCGGTGTGGGGCCAAAAGCGGTCCGACGACATCTTCGCGGCGATCGATGCCGACGCCGACGACCTGTGGCGCCTGCTCGCTCGTCAGGGCTGACCGGGCTTGAGCCGGACGAACAGGGCCTCGGCTTCGGTCAGCAGCGTGTCGCCGTCGGTCAAACGGCCGGACACGAAGATCTTGCGACCGTCGACCCGGTCGACGCCGGCGTCGAAGTGCAATTCCTTCTCGATCGGCACGATGTGGCGGTAGTCGATCTTGAGGTAGGCGGTGCGCTGGTAGGGACCCCCGGTCAGCACCGAGGACGTCAACCCAAGCACGCTGTCGAACAACATTCCCAGGCATCCGCCGTGCACGGCGCCGTTGCGGCCGAGATGGAACCGGGCGAACCGGGCGGAGCCCTGGATGCGGCCGTCGTCGGTCTTGCGGGCCTTCATGGGCACGCTCAGGATGTTGCCGCGCATCGGCAGGTCCATCCGGCGCCCCGACGGAGAGTTCCATTCGTCGGCGTCGAACGGGCTCAGCAGCGCCGACAGCTTGTCCAGCAGGTCGGCGGCCTCGGTGATCACCGCGTCGGGGGCGTCCACGGCGCGGGCGTGGTCCTGCAGGGTGCGCACGGCGTCGATGAACCTGCCGTAGTCGGGGCCGCCCTTGGTCGTCGGCTCCGGCGGATTGAACCCACCGCCGGGATGCCCGGCCTGTCCGCTGGTCACCCGGACACCGTATCCGGGCCACGAGACTGCAACTACGGACGGGCCGACCCGCGAAACGCGTCGTGGAATACAGTTTCGCGGGCCAAACTGAGAGTCAGACCGTCTGTTGAGCCCCGGCCGCCGAGAGGGTGTCGAACTCCTCGTCGGACAGCGTGATCTCGGCGGCGGCGACGTTCTCCTCCAAATGCGCCACCTTCGACGTGCCCGGAATGGGCAGCATCACCGGCGACCGCTTCAGCAACCAGGCCAGCGCGAGTTGCGACGGGCTCGCGTGGTGCTCGGCGGCGATGCGCTGCAGCGGGCCGTCGGCGGCTGCCAGCGGCCCGGCCGCCAGCGGGAACCACGGGATGAACGCGATGCCCTGCTCGGTCGCGGCGTCCAGCAGCGGTTCGGCGCCCCGGGCGGACAGGTTGTACATGTTCTGCACCGAGACGATCTCGGTGATCTTCTCGGCCTCCGCCAGTTGGTCGACGTTGACCTCCGACAGGCCGATGTGGCGGATCTTGCCTTCGTTCTTCAGCGTCAGCAGCTCGCCCACCTGGTCGGCCAGCGGGAAGTCGCGGTCGATGCGGTGCAGCTGGAACAGGTCGATGGTGTCGACGCCGAGGCGGCGCAGGCTCATCTCGCATTCCTGGCGCAGATAGCTCGGGTTGCCCAGCGGGATCCAGACGTCCGGTCCGGTGCGCAGCAGGCCCGCCTTGGTCGCGATGACCAGCCCGTCGTACGGGTGCAGCGCCTCGCGAATGATCTCCTCGGCGATGTAGGGACCGTAGGAGTCGGCGGTGTCGATGAAGTTCACGCCGAGTTCGACGGCGCGCCGCAACACCCTGACGGCCTCGTCGCGGTCAGCCGGCGGCCCCCAGACGCCCTTCCCGGTCAGGCGCATGGCGCCGAAGCCGAGCCGGTTGACGGTCAGGTCGCCGCCGAGGGTGATCGTTCCGGATGCTTCTGCAACGGTTTTCGAGTTCTGTGCGGTCACTTTTACGACCGTACGCCGGAAATGTCGGCGCGCATCCCGGCGTGGCAAGCTGGGCGGGTGGACTTAGCAGCGCTCGAGGGGCTCCCGCTGACCTACACCGAGGTGGGCGCGACGGCCTCCGGCACGCTGCCCGCGGGTTACGGCCACCTGCACACCGAGACCCAGATCGGCACGGGCCGGCAGCGCTTCGAGCAAGCCGCCCACGCCGTCATGCGCTGGGGCATGCAGCACGGGGCCGGCCTGCGGGTGAAGGCCAGCTCCGAGGTCGCCGAGCTCGACACGGTGGTGGTGGTGCGCATGGGTTTCCTGCCCGCGCCGTGCCGGGTCGTCTATGTCGTCGACGAACCCGACATCCGCGGATTCGCCTACGGCACCCTGCCCGGACACCCGGAATCCGGCGAGGAACGCTTCGTGGTCCGGCATGACCCTGTCACCTCCGCGGTGTTCGCGGAGGTGACGGCGTTCTCGCGGCCGGCCACCTGGTGGAGCAAGGCGGCGAGGCCGGTCGTGTCGGTGGCCCAGCGCGTCATCGCCAAGCGCTATCTGCGCGGCGTCTGAGCCGATCACCGGCGTGGCCGACGCCCTGGCGCCGCACGGGCCCGACGCCCGGCTATGCCCCGGGCAGGACCGCTGTTGCGTCGTCCTGACCCCGGGCGACGGGTAGCCCGCCGCTACTTACCCCAGCCGGACAGCAAACGCTCTGCGCCCGAACACATTTCGTCGATCACCTCGGCGACCGGTGCGTCGTCGCGGATCATCCCGACGCCCTGACCGGCGTCCACCGGGGCGACCCGGCGGTCGTCGGCCGCGATGGACGCCGCGAGTTGGTCGCAGGCCTGCGGGTCGAGCGCGTCCTCCTTGCCGGTCCAGCGCTCGACGAAGTCGTTGGTCAACACCCGGGACGGGAATCGCGCGGGCCACGGCCGGGCCTGGGCGACGTCGAAGGCCCGGGTGACCGCGGTGTCGGTGGCCCGGGCCGCGATCAGTGCGCGGCGGCTGCCGTCGCCGGAGAGCGCCTCGGGACAGGCGGCCAGGCGGGTGCCCACCCACGCGCCGCTCGCCCCGGCGGCCAGCACGGCGGCCAGGCTGCGCGCCGACGCGACCCCGCCGCCGGCGAGCACCGGCACCGAGACGGCATCCAGCACACTGTCGAGCAACGGCAGGGTCGCGAGCTTCGTCTCCCCGTGCCCGCCGCCCTCCGAGCCCCGGGCCACCAGAATGTCGACGCCGGCATCGGCCGCCGCTCGCGCCCCGAGGCCGTCGTACACCTGGGTGGCGGTCGGGATCCCGGCGTCGTGGGCTTTGGCGACCCATGACCAGTCGGTGCCGAAACTGACCGACAGCAGCGCCGGCCGCGCGGCCAGGGCGTCGTCCAGCAGACCCGCCTCGGTGCGCATCACCCAATCGACCAGGCCGATGCCGAACCTGCCCCGCACGTGCTCCAGCTGGGTCCGGAGCAGTTCCCTCGTCGCGACGCTGCCCATGCCGACCATGCCCAGACCGCCCGCGGCCGTGACCGCCGCGGCCAGCCGGCCACCGGCGACCCCGCCCATCGGCGCGTTGACGATCGGTACCCGCAGCCCGAAGTCCCGTGACCAGGGCGTGGAAAGCATCGGCTAGTGAGCCGAGGGGATGGTCTTGAGGACGGTCAGCATGACCACCGAATCCTCGACCGCCTGCAGGGCGTGCCGTTCCCGCGGGATCGCGACATAGTCGCCGGCCTTGCCGTCCCACGCGTCGGCGCCGGTGGTCAGGCGGACGTGACCCTGCAGCACCTGCAGCGTCGACTCACCCGGGTTGTCGTGCTCGGAAAGTTCGTGGCCGCCAAGCAAAGCCAGCACCGTCTGCCGGAGCTCGTGGGTGTGGCCACCGTGGATGGTGTGGGCAGCCCGCCCGCTGTGCGATTCCTTGGCCTCGGCCAGCTTTTCGGATGCGAGGCCGGTCAACGAGATCGATTCCATAGCTGAGTCCTTTGCGGTTGAGCGGAGGCGATCAGGCCGTCAGTAGCAGTATCCCCGCCACGACGAGCGCGCCAACCTTGACCACCTCCAAGGCCACATACACGTAGTGGGCTCGGGAACGCGGCCCCTCCGACCCGGCGAGCACACTGTCGGATCGCCGCGTCAATCGCGGGCGCACCGCGATCAACTGCAGGGCCAGCGCGCCGACGGCGACGAAGATCGCCGCGGCGGTGCCCGCCCGCGTCGGGCCGGCGACCACGATCGCCAGGACGACAAGGGCGAAGCAGACCTCGACGGTGTTGAGAGCGCGAAACACCAGGCGCCCGATGCCGAGCCCGATCTGCAAGGTCACGTTGGGCGCGCGGAACTTCAGCGGCGCTTCCAGGAAGGAAATGGCCAGCACCATGCCGAGCCACACGAAGGTGACAGCGACGGCGATCGCCGGGCCGGTGCTCATGTGGCCGCGTTCTGCAACGCCAGGTGCGCCACACACAGATCCGGTTCGACGAACGCGTCGAGCCGCTCGACTGACACCGGCGCCCCCCAGGCCTCCATGGCGCCCTGCATGAGGCCCAGGTGCACGGGACAGACGACGGTGGTCCGGTTTTCGGCCAACTCCAGGAACGGGCAGTGCCGCAGGCCGACCTGTTGGTCCCCGTCGGCCGCCCGGCGCTCGGGCGCGAAGCCGAGTTCGTCGAGCATGTTGACCAGATGGTCGATGGCGTCGTCGGCGCTGGCGGGCCGCGTGGGCACCGCTTCCAGGCTGGATTCCAGTTTGTGCCCCCAGGCCCGGCCCGCGGCCTGGGCCTTGGCGCCCGCATCACGTTCTCCGGCGAACGCCGTGGCCAGGATCTCGGCGAGCAGGCGGTAGTGCCGCGTGCCGCCGCGGTCCATCTGCCGGACGGCGCGGAACATCAGCGGAGGGCGGCCCGGCCCCTTGCGGCCCGGTTCGACATGCTCCACTTGCCCGTCGCCGACCAGGCTGTCGAGGTGAAAGCGAACGGTGTTCGGGTGCACGCCCAGCATTTCGGCGATCGCGGCGATGCTCATGGGGTCGGGTGATCTGCGCAAGACCCGCAGCACCTCGCGGCGCCGGCTGGCGGATTCCCCGATCGACGGGGGCGGCAACTTCACGGGACCCTCACGCTCCTTCCGCTTGGTCGGCCCTCGGCTGAGCGGCCACCAAAGGCGTGTCTACACCGAGCGGCCCCAGCTTGGCCGCCCCACCTGGAGATCCCAAGGGGGCGTCGCGGCCCGGCAGCGTCTCGGCGAAGAACGCCTCATTGTCGGCCAGGTACGGTCTGAGCTCCTCGGGCAGGTCGTCTTCGTAGTAGATGGCGTCGACCGGGCACACCGGTTCGCACGCGCCGCAGTCCACGCATTCGTCGGGATGGATGTAGAGCGCCCGGCCGCCCTCGTAGATGCAGTCGACGGGGCACTCCTCCACACAGGCACGGTCCATCACGTCGATGCACGGCTTTCCGATCACGTACGTCATGCGGCTGAGTTTACACAATGACTCTTGTAAAAACGAGGGCCTAGGGAGAACATCCGCCGGCATCGCGGTCGACGGCCTAAACGCTTTGGGCCGATGCCGGTTTCGCGTCTTCGGGATGGGCGAGCCGGTATACCTCGATCAGCCGCGCCACATCGGTGGGGGTGACGATGCCGACCACCTGGTCGCCCTCGAACACCAGGGCGCGGCTGCGCGGACCGGCGGGCGCCATGCGCTCCAGCAGGGCGGTCAGCGGCTCCTGGGGAGCACCGGAAGGCACCTCGTGCAGCGGTTGCGCGACGTCGCCGACGGTGGTGGTGGTGCGCCGCCCGGGCGCGACGTCCCGCAACTGCCGCAGCGTGATCAGCCCCGAGACCGCGCCACTCTGGTCGACGACCGGGTACGCCGAGTGGCGGTCGCCGAGCACGTAGCGCTGGACGAAGTCGTCGACGGTGATCCACCCGGGAGCGGTATGGGGCCGGGCCGTCATGGCGTCGGCGACGCGCACCCCCAAAAACATCTGCTGGGTCGATATCCGCATCTCCTCTTCGCGACTGGCCGCGAAGATGAACCAGCCGATGAAGGCCAACCAGACGCCGCCGACGAGCCCGCCCAACAGAAATTCGGCCAAGCCCAACGCGATCAGGATGAACGCGACCACCCGGCCGGCGTGCGCGGCCCCGATGCTGGCGCGCACGCTGTCGCCGTGGCGGCGCCACAGGAAGGCGCGCAGCACCCGGCCACCGTCCAAGGGCGCGCCCGGAAGCAGGTTGAACAGGCCCAGCAGCAGGTTGATGCCCGCCAGCCAGGAGGCGACGCCGACCACGATGGGGGCGGCGTCGGCCATCGGCAGCACCACAACGAGGCCGCCGAAGAGGGCCGCCAGCGCAAGGCTGGTGGCCGGGCCGGCAATCGCGATCCGCAACGCCGCCCGGGGTGTCTTCGCCTCGCCGCCCAGGGTCGTCACACCGCCGAACAGCCAGAGCGTCACGCTCCCCACGGCCACCCCGGCGCGGCGGGCGACCACGGCGTGCGCCAGTTCGTGCGCCACCAGCGAGGCCAGCAGCACCAGCGCGCCACACGCTCCGGCCGCCCAGTAGGCGACCGGCGAATACCCCTTGACGCTGCCGGGAAGGGTGCTTGCCAGGCTCCAGGTGAACAACCACAGAATGACCAGCACGCTCCAGTGGACATTCACCGGAAAGCCGGCGATCCGCCCCAGCGGGATCGCATCGCGCACCTCAAACCTCCAAAGTCGTTGCGGCCGGGCGATTAGACCGCCGTCTCCTCTCCGAAAGTAGGGCGGCGCCGGGGTCGTCACTAGGGCCGTTGGACCTCGCTGGCGCCGCCGATCGGCCTACTTTGGACACGGTCAAAACTCGCACCTCCGTCCCAGGCAACCGCCGCTGAACGTGGCGTCGGCGGCGAGCAGCGCCTGGTCGGAACCGACGTAACTGAGCACCTGTCCTTCCCGGGTGCCGTAGCGGTAGACGGTGATGCCTTTCACTTTGGCCTTCCACGCGGCCAGGTAGATCGCGCGGACGTCCTCGACCGTCGACTCCGCCGGCAGATTGACGGTCTTGGAGACCGCGGCGTCGACGTGCCGCTGCACGGCGGCCTGCATCCGCAGGTGCCATTCCGGGGCGATTTCCGCCGCGGTGGGGAACGCCGCGCGCACCTCGGGGGGCACGTGCGGGTCTCCGCGCACGCCGCCGCACCGGGCGATCTCGGCGATGAGGTCGGGATGGTAGAAGCCTCGGTCGCGGGCGAGGCGGTCGAAGCACGGGTTCACTTCGAGCAGCCGTCGCCCGATGACGGCACGCACGTAGGCGATCGCGAACATCGGCTCGATCCCCGCGCTCGTGCCGGCGATCAGGGAAATCGTGCCGGTCGGTGCGATCGAGGTGAGCTGGGCGTTGCGCCGTGGCGCCGACCCCGCAAACCGGCTGTCGCCGAAGGCCGGAAACGGTCCGCGTTCCTCGGCCAGTCGCTCCGAGGCGGCGTGCGCAACCCGGCCGATGGTGCGGGCGATCCGCCCGGCCAGTCGAACGCCCCGTTCGCTGTCGTACGGAATGCCCAGGCCGGCCAGCATCTCGGCCAGGCCCATCACGCCCAGCCCGACCTTGCGTGTGGCCGTGGTGGCCGCCTCGATCTCGGGGAACGGGAAGCGGCTGACGTCGATGACGTCGTCCAGGAAGCGCACGGCGAGATCGGCCACCGCCGCGAGGCGGTCCCAGTCGACGCCACCGCCGCTGACCATCCGGGCCAGGTTGATGGACCCCAAGTTGCACGATTCGTAGGGCAACAGCGGGACTTCGCCGCACGGGTTGGTCGCCTCGATCCGGCCCAGCGCCGGCGTGGGATTGGCGCGGTTGATCGTGTCGAGGAACACCAGCCCCGGATCCCCACACCGGTGCGCCGCCTCGCAGATCGCGGTGAACAGGTCGGCAGCGGAGACGGTCGCGACCGTCGCGCCGGTCCTCGGGTTGACCAGGCGGTGGCTGCGGCCTGCCCCGACGGCGCGCAAGAACTCGTCCGTCACCCCGACCGAGAGGTTGAACTGGTTGAGCTCGCTCGGCGAGCCGGATTTGGCGGTGACGAAGTCGTAGATGTCGGGGTGCGACACGTCCAGCACGGCCATGGACGCGCCGCGCCGGCGACCACCCATCGAGATGACCGCGGCGGCGTAGTCGAAAAGCCGCAGAAACGACAGCGGCCCGCTGGCCGTGCCCCCGGTGCGGGCCACCAGGTCACCGGCGGGCCGCAGGTGGCTGAACGCGTAGCCGGTCCCTCCCCCGGCCTGGTGGATGTCCGCGCCTTGGGCGAGCGCGGAGAAGATCGAGTGCAGCGAATCCTGCACCGGGAGAACGAAACAGCCGGAGAGCATGCCCAGCTCGGTACCGGCGTTCATGAGCGTCGGCGAGTTGGGCAGGAACTCGAGGCCGCGTAGCATCGCCGAAAATCGTTGGGACCACATGGCCGAGGACCCGCGACGGTACCGCTCCTCGGCTGCCGCGACATGGTTCGCGACGCGGTCCATCATTTCGCCGGTCGACTCCACGGGCCTGCCACGGTCGTCTCGCCGCAGATAGCGTTCGCCCAGCACCGTCACGGCCGCCACACTCAATTTCAGTTCATCGCGCACGCCTATCAGCTCTTTGGTCGCGCGCAGCTCGGCATGCTGCTGGCGGTAGACGACGTAGGCGCGGGCCACGTCGTCCAAGGCGGCCGCCCCCAGCTGCGCCTCGACCAGATCCTGGATGTCCTCGACCGTGGGAATACCGCTGCGGGACCGACCCACCAGGGCGTCGGCTACCGACCTGGCGAGCGCACCGGCCAGGTCGGGGCCGCGATGCCCGGCCTCGCGCGCTGCCCGGGCGATCGCCGTTTCGATGCGGCCCAGGTCGAACGGCACCAGGCGCCCGTCCCGGCGCCGGACGCTCGACGGCCACCGTGCGGACCGCGCTGTCCCGACCATCATCCGAGTATCCCCGTCGCGCCAAAAGTCGTCGCCCGAAACGGGATAAGGACTTCCGTCCCTACCCTGGCGCCGGCTCGCGTGGTCGGATCGAAGGTGTCCGTTTCAGGCAAGTGACAACACAAGTGACAACATCTGTAGGAGAAGACAATGACCACCAGCCTGCCCGCGGCCCAAAAACCGCACCCGCTGTTCCCCGAGTTCTTTTCGGCGTTCCCGTCCTTTGCCGGACTCCGTTCGATGTTCGACACCCGGCTCATGCGGTTGGAAGACGAAATGGTCGACGGCCGCTACGAGGTGCGCGCCGAGATCCCCGGCATCGACCCGGCCAAGGACATCGATATCACGGTCCGCGACGGTCAGCTGACCATCAAGGCCGAGCGCAGCGAGAAGAAGGAATTCGACGGCCGATCGGAATTCTCCTACGGCTCGTTCGTCCGCACCGTGTCGCTGCCGTCCAACGCCAACGAGGACGACATCAAGGCCACCTACGACAAGGGCATTTTGACTGTTTCCGTGCCGGTTTCGCAGCCCGCACCCGAGGAGAAGCACGTCAAAGTCGCCGCCAAATAGCCGGCTGAAGTGCGGGCCCGGGCAGCGTCGCCCGGGCCCGACCTGCTGGTTACGCGGGCGGATTCCGGTGATGACTTTGGGCCCTATCCGCAATCTTCGCGTGACGCAATAATGGCGACGTCTGACGTAATTTTGCTGGTGCGATTTGCGGCCGAACAAAGGAGCATCACGGCTATGGGCAATAGCCCGACGATGTTGTTGACCGACTCTGACGTGGACGCCCTGGCTTCGGAATTCCTGCAGTCGCGGTATCTCGGCCCGATTTATGCCGACTGGTCCCCCGATCGACGCCTGGACACATTCCTGCGGCGCCGTGGCCTGTCTCGCGTTGCCGACGACGGCGACCTGGCCAACAGCGTCCTGGAACGAATCATGGTCCACGTGGGCCGTACCTCGCGGTTGGCGCGAGGCTGATCGTTTCCCGCGGGTCGCGCCACGCGAGGCCCTGCCGGGCTCAGTGGCGTTGTTCCGAAGGCAGGTAACGTTTCTCGACGGCGTCCACCAGTTGCTGGCGGATGCGTTCCAGATCGGCGGCGCGACGGGCTTCCAGGTCGTCCTCCCAGGCCGCCACCCGCGTCGCGAGCTCCTTGTCGGCGATGGTGCCTTCCAGCCAGTGGGAGAAGTCGCCCCGTTCGAGATGGTATTCGAGCGCTTGCTGGTCGAGATGCCGCAACGCGACCGTGAAGTCATGCATCGTCGCGGCCGGGGCGATGGGCAGGCCGTCAGGGTTGTGGAAGTAGAACCGCCGCTCCGGCGGAAGGTGGATGTCGGCGTATTTGTGGCGGTGCCGGACGTGCCTGGTGTGGCGTTCCCCGATGGTGAACTCGCGGGGCAGACCCGAACCGAACCGGATGGTGGCGCGGCGCCGGGAGGCGAGGTCCGTGTCCGTGTCGGACCGGGTGAGCGCCAGCACGACGTCGCTGCTGTCGGCCTCGTGGGCGGGCAACGATGCCGGGACAAACGAGCACAGGACGTAGCCGCCTCGGCGTGCCCAGTGAGCCTCCTCTCCCATGCCGAGGAGGTGGGCCTCGTCGTACACCACCCAGTGCGGGTAGCCGTATTGTTCGCGGTGCGCCTCGGCGGTCGATCGGAGCCGATGCACGTAGTCGGTCTTGCTCGGCTCGGCGAGTCCCGACAGATCGACCACCATGCCGGAGTTGGGACGCAACGCGTTGACCAGCTCGGCGGGTTCCGGGAGGTGGTGGCCGCCTTCGACGACCTGCACGTGGCCGAGCTGCTGCAGCTGCAGGTGATCACCCTCGGGGTCGATGACCAGAACGCAGTAGCCGGCCGAGACCCATCGCTCCGCCATCAGGCCGACGAGATAGCTCTTGCCCGACGCGGCCGGGCCGGTGACGAGGATCCGCGCCTGGCTCCCCGGCAACCTGGTGGGGGTCCCGTCCTCGAACGTTCCGATCTCGAGCCAGTGGCGCGACGGGCAGAATCGTTCCGCCCCAGAAAGATACGGGCTGTTCAGCAGTCCAGCGACACCGCCTCCATCCGGCTCGTCCAGGACCACGTCGGCGAATCGCCGCACCGACGAGACGGCGTTGGCCACCGCCGCACCGACCTCGGCGACGCCGAGCAACGACAGATCGTTCTCCGCGTCGCCCACGGCCACGGTGTTGTGGGGCGACAGGTTCATCGCCTCCAGGAGCGCGGTCAAGCCGGTGCCCTTGGTGATGCCCGCCGGCAGCACCATCAGGGCGGCCCGGTTACGGACCAGCTGGTAGTCCATTCCCAGCTCACCGATCACCTCGGCGACGTCCGCGACGTGCTCACCGTCGACGGCCACCAGCACCTCGCCACGCCGGAACGGGATCCCCCGATCGTTGAGCGCTTCGTCGAGCTCCGGACCCACCGCCGGCGTGAGCGACCGGGCCTCCCCGTCGAACCACACCACGGCACCGTTCTCCAGCACCAACGCATCGACGTGGCCGGCCAACTGAGGGAACTCGGCGTGCAATTCGGCCCCGATGCGGCCCGTGACCACCACGATCGTCAGGCCGCCGCCGCGTGCCCGGTCGATCGCCCGCAGGACCTCTGGATCCAGTTTGCCGCCCGACGTGAGGGTGCCGTCGAGGTCGACCGCGACCACCTTGAAAAACGCCAAAGCCTCGCCCACCTGTATTCGCCGAACGCAATCCGAATGCTGGCGCCGGGAGATCCGATCTCCCGATGCCCATGCTCAACGTATGGCCGGCCGCCCGTGGCCTTCTAGGGCCGTTCGTCCCGTTCCGCTTTGACGAGTGGCCCGGACGCGTCACGGCGCCGAGCCGTCAGGCGGCGCCCAGCGCATCCTCCAGCTCAGCCAGCGACTGCTCGGTCAGGGGTATCAGCGTCTCGATGTCGGGCACCACGTCGCGGCCCGCGGCGTAGCCGAATCCGACCCGGTCGGCGTAGGAGCACGTCGTGATGTTGAGCCCATGGCCGTCGTAGACCGTCGAAACCGGATACATTTCCTCGATACGCGCGCCGTTCCAATACATTTCGGCAGCCGGGCCGCGAACGTGCGAAATCGGCAGGTTGTATCCGGTGCGGATCTTCGGCGTGAACGGCAGCAGCGGGCCGATCGCCGTCGTCGCGATGCTTCCGGCGTTCGTCAGCAGTGACGCCGCCGCTCCCCGTTTAGCCACCCAGTGCTTTCCCTCCGACATCGATCGGTGAATGGCATCGAGTCGGGCCAGCGGGTCATCCAGATCGGTGGCCAGCGGGCACATCCAGAGCCCGAACCTGTTGCCATGTCGATCGTCTGGCGATTCGCCCTCCCGGTCGCGCACCGTGATGGGGCAGGCGGCCACCAGTGACCGCTTGGGCAGCTCCCCGATATCCAGCAACCAGCGGCGCACCACCCCGGCGGCCATCGCGGTGAGGACGTCGTTGACGGTCACGCCGGCCGCCTGCCGCACGGCGTTGATGCGATCGTTTGCCCAGCTGCCCGCGGCCACCGCGCGCTCGGGGCCCAGGCGGGCGTTGAACCGGGTGTAGGGCGCCCCGAGGGGCAGCGCGGTGGTGTGCCCGACCAGGGCGTCCAGCACGGTGGCGATCTCGCCGGTGGCCACCCGCCCGACCAGCCCCGCCCCCGACACGGCGGCGCCGGTGAGCGACCGTAGCGGCGACAACAACCGGGAGATCAGCCCGCCCGACTCCGGCGACGACCCCGCGGGCTCGCCACAGGAGTCGGCATAAAACGGTGCCATCGAGCGCCGGTCCGGGTCGTCGCTGAGCGCATCGGTGATCATCCGGAATCCGGCCACACCGTCGACGACGGTGTGGTGCACCTTGATGTAGAAGGCGAACCGGCCCCCGTCGAGGCCGTCGATCAGATACGACATCCACATCGGCCGTGACCGATCGAGGCCCAGTGCGTCCAGCTCGCCGATCAGCCGCCACAAACCGTCCCCGGAGACGGTGCGACGCTGGCAATGTCGGCTGATATCAACGAGATCCATGTGCCGCCAGACCCACATGCCACCGGTGTCCACACCGCGGTGCGGATACTTGCGCAACCGGGGATCGATCGAGCCGTTCCCGGCCAGCGTCATCCGATGCAACTCGTCGACGTAGTCGGGCCCGGCGTCGCCGGGCGGCGACAGGATTAGCACGGCACCGACGTGCATCGGGTTGGACACCCTCTCCGCGGTCATCATCGCCGCGTCGAGCGGATCTAGCGGGTTCATCGTCGAACCTCCGCGGCTAGGCGGGGCGGTCGTGCTCGTCTACGGTACCGGTCAGCAGGCCCGACTGCTGCAACGCCGCCTCGACGAACCGCTGCACCGGTCGCGCGCGGAAGAATCCGGTGTGCCCGCCGCGGTACCAGACGATTTCGGGTTTGCCCCAGTGCTCCCAGAGGCGGACGACCTGCTCGCGTGGGTGCACCACCTGATCGGCGACGCCCGCGTAGATGAACCGGCCCGGCATCGGCACGAGCGGGGCCAGTGACAGGGGTGACGTCATCCGTCCGATGGGCTCGGCGAGTTCGATCGTCTGGCGGCGGGGATCGCCGGCGGCAAGCCCGGAGTGCCGACTGAGCAGGCCGACCAGGTCCGCGACCGGGACACCGAGGATCGCGCACGTCAGCCCGGTTTCGAGGCTGGCGACCAACGCTGTGATGTAGCCGCCCAGCGACAAGCCGTTCAACCCGATCTGCGATTCGGGCTCTTGGCGGCGTATCCAGGACAGCAACCGCCGGATGTCCCACACCGCCTGCCCCGTCGCATGTACGTCGTCGAGGACGTCCTCTCCGGGGAAGACCGCGCCCTTCGGGAGGCCCCTGGCGCGGGGCCCGTGCATCGGGAGGACCGGCATGACGACGTTCAAACCGAGATCTTCGTGCAACCGCCAGGCCCGGAACAGGGCGAGATCCAAAGCGGCTCGGCCCATTTCGGTTCCGTGGATGCACACCAGCCATGGCCGCGGTTGCGGATGGCGAAGCAGCAGGGCGTATTCGCGGTTGTTCGCGGTGTAGCCCATCCACCGGTCCGCGCCCGGCTCGCCGGGCCGGGGCAGATACCCGCTGTCGAAGGACATGCGATAGAAGGTGCGCTTGCCCTTCTTGACCTTTCGCACGTCGACGTCCGAAAGCGGTGGCGGGGCACCGAAAAACCTCTTGGGGTTGTCGAGCCATCCGCGGTCGCCGTAGAACTTCAGCCCGGCGACCACCTCGCTCGTGATCCGCTCGAATTCTTCGGGGCGGCTGACCGGGCGTCGCGCCTTCAGGCCCAGCAGGACGACCTCGTCGCGAAACGCCTGCGCCGCCAGGGCGAGGGTGGGTCGCGCGATGGGAAGCTCGTCGGGCGCCTGGCTCAGGTAGTCGCGCCACGACTCGGCGACGTACCGACCGGTGCTGGTGAACGGTTTGACGGCGCTGCCCAGGCCGACGCCCCCGGGCGGGGTCAGAGGCAAAGGGCCCGGGCGCCGGGGAGCACCGTTGTTGGTCGATACCGCCATGGTGGCAAGTTAGCAGGCGCGCAAATCGGCGTGTTAGGGACTTACGGCCCGGTCACGGCCGCGAAAGTCCTTGGCCGTCAAGCCGAGGGCCGGCGCCCCGGCCCGGAGCCCCCTGACCGGGCGCGAAGGGCCTTCCGTCACTCGTGTCAAAACGACCGCAAGCAAGCATCGAGGCGGTCCGCAACGCGCATCAAGTTCTTCCGGAACGTGGTCCGAAGCGCCGGTCAGGCCGTCAGCAAGCGCGACGACTGAACCTCGCCCGCACGGGCTGCCCGCTCATTCGACGTCCGGCTCCCCGGACAGCAGCAGGATGGCTTCTCGCGCGGCACGCTGCAGTTCGACCGCGGCGGTCCAGCTGTTGCCCGAGGGCCTGATGGGCTCACCGACGGTGATGTCGATGGCCCCATGTCGCGGGAAGTGGTGTTCTGGACGCAGGATGGTCCGCGTCCCGCGAATCCCCACCGGGGTGACGGCCACCCCGGTCCGGGCGGCCACCACGAAGGCACCCATGTGAAACGGCCGCAGGCCGGGCGCGCGGGCCAGGCGGCCTTCGGGGAAGATGACGAGCGACTGGCCGGCACGCACCAGCCCGGCCAGCCGGTCGGCGTCCGCCACGCCGTGTTCGCGCTCGTGGCGCTCGACGAACTGGTGGCCCAGCCGCCTCAGTACGAATCCGTTGATCCCTTGATGCTCAAGGACTTCGGCGGCGACGAAGCGAAACGATTGCGGCATGACGCAGGCCAGCGCCAACGGATCGATCCAGCTGGGGTGGTTGGCCACCGCGATTGACGCGTCCGGGGGAAGGTGGTCAAGGCCGTGCACGGTGATCGCGGTTCCCGTGAGGCGGGCCAGCAGCCGGACCGCCGCCCGCGCCACCTGCCACCGCCACCCCGCGCGTGGGAGCAGCAGCACCAAGACGGCGACCGACAACCCCAGCATGGTGTACACCGCCCACGCGTAGCCGGCGAAGGCCAGATCCGCCCCGGCGCGCCGGGCGCGGCGCAGCGACGGTGCCGCGCCGCGCAGGCGGAGCCGGGCCAGTTCCCACCACAGCGCGCGCGGTCGCGCGCCGATCTTGCCGGCCTGGTAGATGGCCCGGCTGGCGGACCGGCGGATCTTGCCGCTGGATGTCTTCAATACCGTGCGCGGCGGCGCCAGCACCACATCGTCGGGCGCTACCCCGAGCAGATCGACTGTGGTGGCTGCGATTTCGGAGCGTAGTGCCGCGCGTGCGTCGTCCCGCAGCGCTCGCGTCTCGGCCATGACGACGAGCCGCTCGGGGCCGCCGGAGGGATCGGGAGAGGCGAACACCGCGACACAGCCCTTGCGGACACCTTTGATGCCGCCCACCGCTTCTTCCAGTTCCGCGGGGTGCAGGTTGCGCCCGGCCCGGATGATCATGTCCTTGATCCGGCCGGTCACGTAGACGTCGGCCTCGACGGTGTACCCCAGATCGCCGGTGTCGAGCCAGCCGTCGTGGAACAGTGCGCGCGTCGCCGCCGGGTTGTTGAAGTAGCCTGCTGTCGCCGACGGCCCGCGAAACTCGATGCGGCCTTCGCGGCGGTCGCTCAACTCGTTGCCGGCGGCGTCGACGATGCGGATTTCATGTCCCGGCAGCGGCCGGCCGCAGGCGACGAATCGCCGGTCCCGCTCCCCGGGCCTGGCGGGCTCGGCCCGCCCGGACCTTGCAAAGGTGTCTCGGCGGATGCGGTCGATCACCGGACCGCGGCCGGGCGGCGGGAACGCCAGTCCCACCGACGACTCCGCCAGCCCGTACACCGGTGTCATCGCTTCCCGGCGAAATCCGTACGGGGCGAAGCGATCACCGAAGCGCTCGATGGTGTCGGCGCTCACCGGTTCGGCACCGTTATAGGCCAACCGCCAGCTGCTGAGGTCCAGTCCCTCGATCTCGTCGTCGCGGATCTTCGACAGACACAGTTCGTAGGCGAAATTGGGTCCGGCCGACATGGTGGCGCGGTTGGCATGAATCGCCCACAGCCATCGCGACGGGCGGATCAGGAACGCCTGCGGGCTCATCACCACCAGCGGCACACCGAAGTACATGCAACCGAGCCACGCACCGATCAGGCCCATGTCGTGGTAGAGCGGCAGCCAGCTGACGAACGTGTCCGACCCGGTCACCCCGGCGGCCTGACCCATCACCCGGATGTTGGCGAGCAGGTTGCGGTGTGTGAGTGCGACCCCTTTGGGCTGCCCGGTGCTGCCGGAGGTGTACTGCAACAGTGCGAGGTCGTCCGCCCGCGGCCGGGCAAGCGGTGGTGTGGCGCCTTCGCCTGCGCGCGTGAGGGATTCGGGTACGACGACGTGACGCAGGCTTTCGACATTCGAGCGCAGCAGGTGGCCGAGGGTGACGGCCTCGTCAACCGTGACGAGCAGCGTGGCACGGGCGTTGCTGAGGATGCCTGCGGTGCGGCGCAGGTGATCCGGCAGCTGGGACGGGCGCGCCGGCGGGTAGACCGGGACGGGCACGGCGCCGGCGAGGACCACGCCGGCGAAGGTCACGAAATACGCCCTCGAGGTGGGCAACATGATCGCGACCGCCTCGCCCGGCGCCACGTCGTGTGCGATCAGCCCGGCCGCCACGGCCGCCGCCTCCCGGTGCAGGGCGCCATAGGTCATGTCGGAGCCGTTCGGGGGGTCGCCCGTGTCGTCGAGGATGCGCAGATGGGTCCGGTCGGGCGTGGCATCGGCGTGCCAACCGAGCATGTCGTTGAGGCTCTGCGCGGACTCCGGCGTCGAAGCGGGCGGCGCGGTAGCCGGCAACGAAACGACACCACGGCCCACCCGCACCGCAGGACGGCCGCGCGCCAGGGCCGGATTGAGGGCCGTCACGAGGTCGCGCGGCGTCTCGGCACTGGACAGGATGTGCGGCGGCAACGCCACCCCGAATTTGTCCTGGACCCGCAGCAACAATTCCGCCAGCTCCAGGCTGCCGATGCCGAGTGTGTCGAAGGGGCTATCGAGCGTCACCGATGGCGACGCGGCCTGTGGGTGAACCTCTTCGACGAGGCCTCGCACCAGGGCCAGGACCGGAGGAGCGCAGTCTTGGGTCGCCATTGGTCACGAAGCGGCCGGGGATCCGAAAGCGCACCCGATGAGCGACTCCATGGCACGACTCCTCGAACTGCAATCCTCGAACTGGCGAATCAGTCCTCATGGTGCGGGCGTGCCCGGCTTTCCGGTAAGGGCGCAAAGCCATCAAACCGCGGGGCGTTTGTCACTCGGGGCGCTAGTCGAATGCATGGATCACCTGGCGGGCCACCTGCCCGATCTGCTGGTACATGGCGCGATCGAGGGGCAGATCGCGGAAACGGGGGATCTCCCCCGTCGTGGTGACCACGCCCGGTTCCTCGTGCGCCCAGTGGGCGTCCACTTTGTCGCCCAACGCGCGCGCGGGCGGATTGTCGGACAGCACGCGGGCGTGGAACCGCTTGATGCCGTCGACGCGGGCCGCGACCGCCAGTGCGCCCAGCAACAGCGTGCCGATTCCACGGCCCTGGTAGCCGTCCGCCACGGTGAGCGCGACCTCCGCCGAGGCCGGATCGTCTTGATCCCGGACGAAACGGGCGTCAGCGACGACCGGGCCCGTCACGCCGTCGGTGACGACCCAGACGAAGTGGTCGACATAGTCGACCTCGAACAGATAGGTCAGCCGCGCGTCGGTCGGGGCGCCGCCCTGGTACCGCCGGTACAGGGTCTCGCGCGAGAAGGAACCGCTGCTCTTGAACCGCTCGGCGTCACCGGGCAGGACGGGGCGCAACGAGAGCGCGGCGCCGTCTTTGGTCGATACCGGGATGGGGGCGACGTAAGCGGCCAGCCGCTGCCGCGCGGTACGCAGCAACCTCTCGGCGATGACCGGCATGGCCAGCATGAGGTCGAAGGCGGCGCTGTATCCGGTGTAGCCCGACACGTCCTCCCGCGCGGTCACCGTTGCCGTCCGGCTCGCGTGGCGCAGCAAAGCGATCTCGCCGACGACGGTCGCGCACGACAGCTCGGTGGTGATCACCCGCCCCTTCGGGCCGACATGCCTGATGGCGACCGAGCCGGACGCGATGATCGCGAATGATTCCGCTGGCTCCCCCTGCCGCATCAGGACCTCGCCGGCGGCGGCATGCAAGGGCTCGAGGAGGGTAGCCAACCCCGCGAGGTCCTTCGCCTCGATATCGGCGAACACCGGCAGCGCCGCCAGTTCCTCGGCGCTGACAGACATCACAGCGGGCCACCCGTCAGCCTCAGACTCCGTCCCGAGTCACACCCCGATTGCGAATCCATTGCTAATGCGGTCATCTCGCCGAATTCGGAATCCAGGACCCTTGAAACGAGTAACGTGGCCATGCACCATCCGCGATGTACGGTACGCGACCGGCACCGCCATCGCCGGAGAAGTAAGTAGGTGACCGCAGTGACAAAAGACCCTGCCGGACTGGGACTTCGGCAGGCCGGAAGTAAGACCAAAGCCTTTCGGTACTCGTGCTCTTGGCCTCTACGGCCGGACCTTCGGGACTGGTCGAATGGATCGTTACGGCTAATGGGGAGGGGACATGAATACAGCGAAGTGGCGGCAGCATTGGCCTCAGCGTAAGCCCACGGCCGCGATCTATCAGCTGACCGATCGCCTCCACGAGGGACATGTCGCCCGCGTGCCCGCCAATCAGATTCCCGAAACCGTGTCCGCCTGGCTGGCCGAACTCGGTGCCCACAGCCCGTTGGTCGACGACCTCGAGCGCGCCGTTCGAGGCGGCGACTGGTCCGCGGCGCACGCCCTGGGCGAGTGCCTGTCCATCGAAATAGCCCCGACGGACTGAGAACCGCCGCCGGTCGGACGCGGTCCCCGGGGACGTTTGCCGACCTTCCACGTGACTTTCGTCTCTATCGCCGGACCGCCACCCTTCGCAGGATCGAATCATATGCCGGTGCAGCACGCCACCGGTTCCCGTTTGGCAGCAATGGATTCGAGCTATGAAAGCATCACTCGCCTCAACGGAGAGGCCCGATTTCCGCAAGATCGAGAACCGCGCGCCGTCGGTGGCACAGATGTTCGTCAACCGCGTCGCCGCCACCCCGCACGCGGAGGCCTTTCGCTACCCACAGGACCACACCTGGGCAAGCGTGACCTGGCAGCAGGTCGGCGAGCGTGTCAATAATCTCGCCGCGGGCCTGATCTCGCTGGGAATCGAGCACGAGGATCGGGTCGCGCTCGCGTGCGCGACCCGTTACGAGTGGGTGCTCGTCGACTTCGCGATCATGTGCGCGGGCGCCGCGACCACCACGGTGTACCCGACGACCAACGCCGGCGATGTCGCCTACATCGTCGCCAACTCCGGCAGCCGGGTGGTGGTCGCCGAGAACCAAACTCAGCTGGACAAGCTGCTCGAGCACCGCGCCGAACTGCCCGATGTGCGCAAGGTCGTCATGATCGACGGCAACGGCGACGGCGACTGGGTGATCTCCCTTTCCGACCTGGATCTGTTGGGCAAGCAACTGCTTGCCGACTCACCCGAGGCCGTCAACCAGCGGATCGCCGCCGTCGGCCCCCAACAGCTGGCCAGCCTCATCTACACCTCCGGCACCACCGGGCGGCCCAAGGGTGTGCGGTTGACGCACGGGGCGTGGACGTACACCGCGGCGGCCATCGATTCGCTGGACATCCTGGGCCCCGACGACCTGAATTTCCTCTGGCTGCCGCTGGCGCACGCGTTCGGCAAGGTGATGCTGGCGTTGCCCCTGCAGATCGGTTTCCCCACGGCCATCGACGGCCGGGTCGAGAGGATCATCGATAACCTCGCGGCCCTGCGCCCGACCATCATGGGCGCGGCGCCGCGCATCTTCGAGAAGGCGCACGCCCGCATCCAGGACATGGCCGCCGAGCAGGGCAGGCTCAAGAAGATGGTCTTCGATTGGGCGATCGGGGTCGGCCTGAAGGTGTCGAAAGCCCGGCAGGCCGGCAAGGCTCCCTCGCTGGCGTCGTCGCTGTCCTACAAGGTCGCCGACCGGCTGGTGCTCTCCACGATCCGGGAACGGTTCGGCGGGCGCCTGCGGTTCTTCGTCTCCGCGGCCGCGGCCCTCGACCGCGACGTCGCGCAATGGTTCGACGCGGTGGGCATCATCGTGCTCGAAGGCTACGGGCTGACCGAGACGGCGGCCGCATCGTTCATCAACCGCCCCAACGCATACCGGTTCGGGACCGTCGGCCGGCCCTTCCCGGCCACCGACGTCAAGATCGCCGACGACGGCGAGATCTTGCTCAAGGGGCCCGGTCTGATGACCGCCTACCACGGCCTGCCGGACGCCACGGCCGAGGCGCTCGACGGGGACGGCTGGTTCCACACCGGCGACATCGGGCAGATCGACGCCGACGGGTTCCTGCGGATCACCGACCGCAAGAAGGACATGTTCAAGACCTCGCAAGGCAAGTACGTGGCGCCGTCGGCGATCGATGCGCGGTTCAAAGGCTCTTGCCCGTACGTGAGCGAGATCGTCGTCTACGGCGAGGGCAAGCCATACTGTGTCGCTCTGGTCAGCCTCGACACCGAGGCCATCACCGACTGGGCCGACAAGAACGGTCTGGCGGGTAAGTCGTTCGCCGAGATCGCGCATGACGACAAGACCCAGGAGCTGATCGCCGGCTACATCGACGCCTTGAACGCCGAGCTGAATCGCTGGGAGCAGATCAAGAAGTTCACCATCGCCGACCGCGAATTCACCGTGGAGTCGGGCGATCTGACGCCCAGCATGAAGCTCAAGCGCAAGGTGGTCATCGAAAAGTTCGCCGACCCCCTGGACGCCCTGTACGGGTGAACGGCGCCTCTACCCGTTCTTGGTGAAGCTACGGCTGGACCGAGACGACGGTGACGGTTCCCGACCAGTAGTCGCCGACGTAGAGCCGTTCGCCGTCGGCGCTGACTGCCAGCGCTTCGGGATGACCGTCGAAATCGATGGTGTCCGTTACGCATTGGGCGATGGTGTCGACGATCGACACGCTGCGCCCGCCGAAGTTGCTCACATAGGCGTATTTGCCGCTCGGGCTGATCCGCACACAGCGCGGCAGGTCCCCGGCCGGCATTCGCTCCGCTTCGCCGGCGACCGTGTCGATCACCGACAACGAACCGCTGTTCACCACAAACGCCCGCAAGCCATCCGGCGTGATTTGCGCCTCGATCGGCTTGTCTCCCAGGTTGATTGACCTGACGTCGAAGGACACGAGATCGATTGCCGAGACACGGCAATGGTCATAATGTGTCGCGCACAGCAGCGACCCGCCGATGGTGATCATGTCGGGCGCGCCGATCAGGTCAACCGTGTGGATCACCGCATCCGTTGCGGTGTCGATGACCGCGAGCGAACCGGCGTCGTATTGGCGGTGGTGATCGCTGGGTCGGCACAGCCCCACGTACAGGCGTTGGCGTTCGGCGTCGGCCACCAGGCCGGTGACGACGCGGCCGTCGAACGCGGCCACGGCGCCGCCGATGGCGGCGCCTTCGCCGAGCGCCCACACCAGCCCTCGATTCGCGGCATTGCCGGCCGCGTAGACCACCGCCCCATCCGGTGTGTCGACCTGCTGCACGCAGCACGCGCCGGGAATGACACCGACGCGGTGGTCGGATATGTCGATCACCGAGATCGAGCCACCGTGGTTGACGGTGTACAGCCGGCTGCCGTCGGCGCCCATCGTCAGCGCCCTGGGATGCGCCCCGACCGGGATCGCGCACGAGACCTCGTGCTGGCTGCTGATGAATGCCACCGAGTCGCTCAGCGCCGCGTAAGCAACCGAGTTGCCGGGATTGGCGGTGAGGTCGTGCAGCCGGTCGTCGAATGTCACCTGTGCGATGACGGATCCCCCGGTTCGTCGTTCCACCCGTCCCATCGTTGGCAAGCCGGCGGCGAGGAAGTAGGGAAGAAAGTCATCGAAACGACCGCTTCGGTCCGGGAAGCGGCGCCGGGCGTCGCGGCCGCGCAAGGTCTGGGACCTTAGACCCGCAGCCAGGGGCCAACGGCCCTCGTGTCGTCACTGTCGTGCTCCATACGGTCGGGTGAACAGCAAAAGACGACGCAAGCAGTGGAGGGATGGCATGCACGCAGATCGCCTTAAGGGGCTGGCGAAGGCGCAGGGCCCGTTCGTGTCGGTGTACTTCGACGACTCGCACGACACCTTGGACGCCGCCGAGCAGCTCGAAGTGAAGTGGGGCGACATCCGCAGGCAACTCGAGGACATGGGCGCGGGCACGAACGTCCTGGGCCTGCTCGAGCAGGCCGTGCTGCATCATCGGCCCGCCGTCGGTCGGCGGGGCCGCGCCGTGATCGCGACGGGCGATCAGGTGCTGGTCGACGAGCCGCTGATCGCCCCACCGGCGGCCACGGTGGTGCGCCTCTCCGATTACCCGTATGTCGTGCCGTTGATTGGTATGCAGGTGCAGCACCCGACGTACGTGTTCGCCGCGGTCGATCACACCGGGGCGGACATCAGCCTCTTTCAGGGCGGTGCCGTCACCTCGAAGACTGTCGACGGTGGCGGCTACCCGGTGCATAAGCCGGTCACGGCCGGCTGGAACGGGTATGGCGACCTCCAGCACACCACCGAGGAGGCGATCCGGATGAACTGCCGTGCGGTCGCCGACGAGCTCACCCGGCTGGTGGACGAGGCGGACCCCGAGGTGGTGTTCCTCAGCGGGCAGGTGCGTTCGCTCGCGGACGTGACGGTCGAGCTGCCGGAGCGGGTGGCCGTCCGGGTCGTGCAGCTGCACGCCGCCGCCCGCAAGACCGGTATCGACCAGAACGAAATCCGCGAACTGACCGCCGCCGAGTTCGAACGCCGTCGAAGCGCCGAAATGGCCGGCGCCGCCGAACGATTCGAAGCCGAACAGGGACGCCACTCCGGGCTGTCGGCCGACGGCCTGGCCGCCGTGTGCGCGGCGCTGCGCGACGGGAACGTCGACACGCTGCTCGTCGGCGACCTGGGCGACGCCACGGTGGTTACCGGCCAGGCGCTGACCACGATCGCTCCCGATGCCGATGCGCTGTCCGAGCTGGGTGAACCGGTGGAACGGGTGGCCAGGGCCGACGAGGCGTTGCCGTTCTGCGCGATCGCGGTCGGCGCCTCCCTGGTGCTGGCCGGCAACCGGATCGCGCCCGAGGCCGGCGCCGGCGCGTTGCTGCGGTATGCCGCGACCGACAGAGTCGCGGGTCGCCGAACTTAGGGAGCTCACCATGAGGCGTTTCATCGATCGGGCCGACGCGGGACGCCAATTGGCCTCGCGGATGGGATATCTGCGCGGGCAGGACGTTGTGGTACTCGGCCTGCCGCGCGGCGGGGTTCCGGTGGCTTTCGAGGTCGCCAAGGCGCTGCACGCCCCCCTCGACGTGCTGTTGGTGCGCAAGCTCGGAGTGCCCTACCACCGCGAACTCGCGTTCGGCGCGGTCGGCGACGGCGGGGTGCGGGTATTCAGCGACGCCGTGGTTCGCGAGGCCCGGCTCACCCACCAGGAGATGGCTGCGGTCGAGGCCCAGGAGCTGGCCGAGCTGCAACGCCGGTCGGAACGCTTCCGCGGTGCGCACCAACCGGTTCCGCTGGTCGGCCGGATCGCGCTGATCGTCGACGACGGCATCGCGACCGGCGCCACCGCACAGGCCGCCTGCCAGGTGGCCCGGGCCGAGGGGGCCAGCAGGGTGGTGTTGGCCGTTCCCATCGCGGCGGCGGAGACCGCCCGGCAGTTCGCTCAATACGCCGACGAGGTGGTGTGCCTGGAGACGCCGGTGCCGTATCTGGCCGTCGGCCAGGGATACCGGCACTTCCCTCAGACCTCGGATGACGAGGTGGTCGCCCTGCTCGAAAGCGCGCGAGACGATTTCGGGGTGGTCGCCGCCGACACCGATGATCCGCCGCTGCGCGACGAGGAGATCTGGGTGCCGACGGGACCCGTTGCGGTGGCCGGGCACCTGACCATTCCCGAGCGCCCCAAGGGTGTCGTGGTATTCGCCCACGGCAGCGGCAGCAGCAGGCACAGTCCGCGCAATCGCTTTGTCGCCGAGGTGCTCAACAATGCCGGCTTCGCCACCGTGCTCTTCGACCTGCTCACCCCGGCGGAAGAACGCAACCGCGCCAATGTATTCGACATCGCGCTGCTCGCGGGTCGCCTGGTGGACGTGACGGGCTGGCTTGCGGGGCAGCCCGACACCGCCGCATTGCCGGTCGGCTACTTCGGCGCCAGCACCGGGGCGGGCGCGGCGCTGAGCGCCGCTGCCCATCCCGGGGTCAAGGTCGCCGCGGTTGTGTCGCGCGGCGGCCGGCCGGATCTGGCCGGCGACGCGCTGAGCCACGTTGACGCCCCGACGTTGTTGATCGTGGGCGGACGCGACGAGATGGTGCTGGCGCTCAACCGGCAGGCCCAATCGAAGATCCCGGTCGAGTGTGAGGTCGCTGTGGTGCCGGGCGCCACCCACCTCTTCGAGGAAACGGGCGCCCTGGCGCAAGTGGCTGTGCTCGCGCGCGACTGGTTCACCGAGCACCTCGCGCAGCTGGAACACTGAATCCGTTTGCACCCCTGAGGATTTCCGTTTGCACGGAGCATTTCCGTTTGCACGCCTGTGAGGGTTTGGGGCGGCGGTCCCGGACGGGGGGATGCCGGGACCGCCGCGGATTCAGTTGGTCTATCGGTGTTCAGCCTGCCGGTGTGATCAGGCCGTAGTGCCCGTCGTAGCGGTGATACAGCACGCTGCCACGGTCGCGGGCGGTGTCGACGAAGAACAGGAAGGGCAGGCCGAGCAACCCGATCCGCTCGATGGCCTGCTCGACGTCGAGCCGCGGGGCGGGCTGCGGGCTGACGGTCAGCGGCAGACGGGACGGCGCCAGCTCGCCGGCGGCCGGATTGACCTGTGCCAGGCGGTATTCCGTCGGCCTGCCGCGATACAGGACGCTGTCTTGGCGGGTGCCCTGCTCGGTGAAGAGGTGGAAGTCGTAGTCGAGCTGTTCCATCTCGTGCGCAGCCTCTTCCACCGTGCAGGTCGGCAGGCTGTATGACTTGTGCCGCATGATTCGGCGTTCGTCTTCCGGCCGCGGGAAGTACTCCGGCCGGTGCGTCGGCTCGCTCTCGTGCCGCCATTCATGCGGACCGCGGCGGGGCACACCGCCCCGTTTGGCCTCCCAGTGCTCGGCGGCGCGCTCCAGCTGGCGGCGTAGCCGCGCCTCGAGCCGATCGATCGCCTCCCGCTCGGTGGTGCCTTCGACCTGCGCACGCACCGGCCGGCCGTTGACGTCGAGGTTCGCCTGAGCGATGACGCGGCGAGCCACGGCGGGGTCACCGTGCTCGCTCAGCCTGACGTGGGCGTCCAGCACCGGTTCGTGGGTGAGGTGGCTGAGCTCGCCGATCTTCGTGCGTGCGTAGTCCTCGGCATCGGGCAGCTGACCGTGCGTCGTCACCCGCACTTCGAATGCGGCCGGCAGATCGGGGCGTTGTCTCATGATGGCTTTCGTTCTCCGTCGTGTCGCTCAGTGATGCAGGCCCGTGACGGGCTCGTGCGTACTGGCCTGGATGTCGGTGGATGTCGCGGCGAACAGCTGGTTCGCCAGATCGGACAGCGCGCGGGCGATGGCCAGCTCGTCGCCGATGGCGGCCACCGGCGGGTCGGCCGGATCGAGTCGCGCCAGGCCGGTGCCCACGAGCGTCTTGCCCGCCCACGACAGTCGTGCCTTGGCCCGCGTCCGTTCGTCGCGCTCTTCGACCAGCACGTCGATGTGGCATTGCTTGGTGCCGTCGTCGGTGTTCGTCATCGCCAGATCTCCTCGGGTTGCCGAGCGTTTCCTCGGCGCTATTGATGCGACCACTTCGTGCCTGTGCCCGAGTAGGGGCGGAAGTCCCGAATCGCCGGGCCGTTCGTCGGCCACGCCACGCCCGGCCGGGCCCGTTGAAGGCAGATCAGCAAATGCGCGGACGCGCACGAAGAATGCGCCGACTTAATCGACATTATTGCTGGGCTTAATCGACAGTTTCGTTCGTGTATATCGACGTGCCCAACAGTAACGGGCGTGTCCGACGTCCCGACACAGACCAAGTACCTGCATGCCTCGCGGGGCCGCCGGTCGTCGCCCCATTCGGGCGACGACCGCGAACAGGCGATCCTGGCCACGGCCGAGCGCCTGCTGCAGGAGCGACCGCTGGCCGACTTTTCCGTGGACGACCTAGCAAAAGGCGCCGGGATTTCGCGCCCCACCTTCTACTTCTATTTCCGATCGAAGAACGCGGTGCTGCTGTCGCTGCTCGACCAGATGAACGGCAAGGCGCATGCGGCACTGAGGAATCTCGGCGGGATATCGTCCGGCGACCCCGCGGAGCTGTGGCGGGCGCGCATCGAGGCGTTCTTCGAGGTGTCGGGCTCTCACCCGGCGGTCGCCGTGGCGGGCGCCGCGGCGAAGGCGACCAACCCCGAGGTGCGGCAGTTGTGGTCGGCGCTCATGCAGCGGTGGATCTCGCTGACCACGGCGGCCATCAAGGCCGAGCGCGGTCGGGGCGCAGCGCCCGACACCATCCCGGCCGAGCAGCTGTCGGTCGCACTGAACATGTTGAGCGAGAGGGTGATGGCCGCGACGTTCACCGCCGAGGACGAGGCGATGCCGGAGGACAGGGCGGTCGAAACCTTGCTGCACATCTGGCTGGCCAGCATCTACCAGCGCTGAGCGAGGGCCCCCCGGGCGCGGTCGAGGCTCTGGTCGATCAGTCGGTCGACCGCGCCGAAGTAGGTTGGTGACGGCGGCTTCCCCGCCAGCTCGGCGATCGCGTTCTGTTCCCCCGAAACGTCTGCCGCGTCGAGGTTGTCGGACATCCGGTCGGCGTGCACCGTCAGCCCCGCCAGCAGTTCGCCGCATTGGGATCCGGCGACGAGGCTGCGCCGGGCCAGAGTGCGCAGGGCGTCCCATTCGGCGTGCCAGGCGCCGTCGGGCCGCTCGTCGTTGGTCAGCGCCGCGGCGGTGTGCAGGGTGGCCGCCAGCTGGGGTGCGGACAGGGCGGCCCGGCGGATGAGGATGGACAGCACCGGGTTCCGCTTGTGCGGCATGGACGACGACCCCCCACGGTTTGCGGCGCCCGACTCGCTCAGCTCGCCGATCTCGGGACGGGTCAGGGTGACGACGTCCGAGGCGATCCGGCCCCAGGAGTCGGTGCAGCCGACGAACGCGTCGGCCGCCGCGGTGACCGGTGTGCGCGTCGTGTGCCACGGCGGCCGGGAAACCAAACCCAAATCCGTTGCGACGCTGTGCACCAGGCCGGTGGAGGCCGCGGCTGCGTCGGCGGCGCCGGTGAGCAGCGCCGCCAGCTCGGTGCCGGCGGCCAAGGTGCCGGCCGCCCCGCCGATCTGTACGGGGCAGACCACCGCGGCCAACCCCTCGAAGGCATCGACGGCACCGTTCAGCCAGCCGGCCACCTTCGCCCCGAACGTGGTGGGCGCCGCGTGCTGGGTGAGGGTGCGTGCCACCATGGGCGTCACCCGGTGCAGGGTGGCCAGCTCGGTCAGCGTCGAGATCTGACCCTTCAGTTGTGCGGCCAGCTCCCCCACGACCTCGCGCACGCCGAGCATCAGGCCGGTGTCCAGCACGTCCTGACTGGTGAGCCCGCGATGGATCCACGGCGCCACGGCCGGCGCGGCGCGCTCCCGCAGCAGGCCGACGAGGCCGATCACCGGGTTGCCGCCACCCTCGGCGCCAACCGCCAGGGCCTCACAATCGTTGGGCGTCAACAGCATTGGCAGGTCGGCGCCGGCGCACTCGGGTGGGGCCAGGCCCGCGGCGGACAGGGCGTCCAGCCAGGCGGATTCCACCGTGACCATGGATTCCAGCAGGGCCCGATCCGTCATGTGCTCTCCGGCCCGATGGTCTCCGGGCCACAGCAGGTTGGTCATCGCCGACCGCCTCGGTAGGCCAGGAACACGGTCTCGCCCGGCCCCTGCAGGCGAATGTCGAAACGGTAGCCGGGGCACTCGTTTTCGGCGACACACAGCAGGGTGGCGCGGCGCTCGGCGTCCAGGCCCGCCAGCAGCGGGTCGGCGCCCAGGCCACCGTCGGGCAGGTATGCGCGGGTGTACAGGCAGTCCAACAGGCCCCGCGCGAACACGGTGAGGGCGAAGAACGGCGGCCGGGCGGCGTCGGTCGAGCCGGGCGTCACGGTGGTGAAGCGGTAAGCACCGGCGGCGTCGGTCGCGCACCGACCCCATCCCGTGAACGTCGCGGTATCGCGGCGCAGTGAACCGGGCTGCTGGATGACGCGCCCCGCGCCGTCGGGCTGCCACAGCTCGACCAGCGCGTCCGGTACACCCTCGCCCGCGCCGTCGTAGACGGTGCCCCGCAGCCGGATGGCGCGCGGATGGCCCTCGCCCACCAGCGCGCGATCGCCGGGATAGGGCAAGCCGAGGTCGAGGAACGGTCCGACCGTTTGTCCTGGGGTGCAGCAGGATTCAGCCATCGTCGTCCTCGACGGGCGTTCTCCGCGCGCCGGCCAGCACGATGTCCCAGCGATACCCGGTCGCATACTCGGGCTCGGTGAGGTCGTGGTCGTAGCGGGCGATCAGCCGTCGACGCGCGGCGGGGTCGAGCACCGATTGAAAGATGGGGTCCAGGTCGAACATCGGGTCGCCCGGGAAGTACATCTGGGTGACCAGGCGCTGGGTGAACGCGGTCCCGAAGACGGAGAAGTGGACGTGCGCGGGACGCCACGCGTTGCGGTGGTTGCGCCACGGGTACGGCCCGGGCTTGATGGTGACGAAGCGGTACGAGCCGTCCGGCCCCGTCAGGCACCGGCCCGCCCCGGTGAAGTTGGGGTCGAGCGGGGCGGGGTGCTGGTCGCGCTGGTGGCGATAGCGGCCGCCCGCGTTGGCTTGCCAGACCTCGAGAAGCTGTCCGGCGACCGGTTTGCCCGATCCGTCGAGCACCCGCCCGGCGACGATGATCCGTTCGCCCAGAGGTTGGCCCGGATGGCCGGCCGTCAGGTCGGCCTCGAGCGGGTCGACGTCGCGGTGGCCGAAGCACGGTGCCCAGCGTTCGATCTCTTCGGGATCGACCGCCACCAACGCGCGGCTGGGATGGCGCAGCACGGTGCCGCGGTAGGGCGGGTAATCGAGCCGGGGCTGCGCTTCGGCCCCCCGGTATTGGGCTGCGATGGCGGCGATCTCGGCCGTGATGTCAGCCTGAGACGCGACGCACTCGGCGGTCATGAGCCGTGACGCTACTCTCGATGGCCGCGCACGCCGCGCATATCAGCGGCGCGATCGCCGTCAGAGGGAGCGCACCAGCGCCGCCCGCCCCTTGGTGCGCATCTTGTACAGGGCGGACCCGCGGTACTGCTCCATCTTGGCGGCCATCTTGTTGCCGAGCTCTTCGAGTTCGGCGTCGGTGATCTTCACCTCGGGGGGCGCCGGAATCATGTCGCGCTCCTCTTCGTCGGCGTGGGCCTCCAGCACCGTCTTGAAGGAGTTCCATTCGTCCTCATAACCCGGCGCGCTCTGCGGCGTCTTGAGCAGCACGGAAAGCTGGTCGATCACCTGGCGGTGCTCGGCGTGGGCCACCGCGATCAGTTTGGTGGCGTCCTTGAGGGCCGGGTAGTACAGGTCGTCCTCGATGCGGAAGTGGATGTCGAGTTCGATCAGCATGTCGTCGAAGAGGGCATGCCGCTCCTCGCTGTTCACCGGCGCCTCGCTGACCTTGCGGCCCAGGCCCTTGATCACGATGTGGTGTTCTTTGAGCACGTCGTAGGCGTTCATTTGCCTTCCCCTTCTCCGATTCCCACCGCTGCGCCGAGCCCGGGCTCGGGTTCCGACCGGACCTCGACCATTCCGTTGACCAACCTCGCCTGATAGCACGGCAGCGGCGCCGCCGCCGGGCCACGCAGCACTTCGCCCGACTCGGCCGCGAACCATGAACCGTGCCAAGGGCATACGAGCCGGTCCCGCTCGATCCAGCCGTCGGCCATGGGGGCCGCCAGGTGCGGACACAGCTCCCCGAACGCCGCGACCTCCCCCGGCCTGGTCTGGCAGACCACCAGCCCCACCCCGTCGACCTCGACACGCACCGGCTTGCCGTTCAGCGAGCTCGCGGGCAGCACGGGCTTCCATTCCGTGGTGCGCAGCCGCGCGCCGGACTGGTCGATGCCGATGCCGGATTCGAACACCAACGCGCCGCCCAGGTAGCTGCCCGCGACGGTGATGCCGTAACCCAGTGCGGTGAGGGCGATTCCGCGGCCGTGGCGGCCGCGGCGGCGATCCC
>NZ_LZJG01000116.1:0-50519 GCF_001667785.1 Mycobacterium sp. E3247
CGTTGGATTTCACCGAACCGAGCAGGGCGCCGCCGCCGGGCGCCGTGTCGCCGTAGGTGTGTGCCAGCGACCGCAACTCGGTGCGGTCACCGAGGCGGGTGCCCGTGCCGTGGCCCTCGACCATCCCGACGTCTCCGGGCCCGATCCCGGCCTGCGCCATGGCGCGCCGGAACAGGCGGACCTGGGCGTCCCCGCTGGGGGCGCTCAGTCCGGCGCTGCGACCGTCCTGGTTGACGGCGGTGGCGCGCACCTCGGCGACGACCGGGCGACCGGCGCGCAGCGCGGCCGATTTGCGTTGCAGCACAAACATCGCCGCCCCTTCGGCCCACACAGTCCCGCTGGCCTGTGCGCTGTACGGCCGGCAGTGGCCGTCGTCGGAGAGGGCGTGCTGTTTGGAGAACTCGACGAAGAACCCGGGCGAGCCCAGCACGTTGACCCCACCCGCCAGCGCCAGATCGCAGTCACCGTTCTGGATCGAACGCACGGCGAGGTGGAACGCCGCCAGCGCGGACGCGCACGAGGAGTCCACCGTCAGCGCCGGGCCGGCCAGCCCCAGCGTGTACGCGACCCGGCCGCTGATCACGCTCAGGGCCGTCCCGGCGAGCAGGTGGCCGCTGTGCCGGGAGAAGCTGGACATCTGCGGGCCGTATCCGGTAGCCGAGGCGCCGACGAAGCACCCCACATCGTGCCCGGCCAGGTCGTCGGGGTTGATGCCGCTGTTTTCCAGCGCGCGCCAGGACACCCGGAGCACGACGCGTTGCTGGGGGTCCATGGCGACGGCCTCCCGCGGGGAGATGCCGAAGAACTCGGGGTCGAACATCGTTGCGCCGGAGAGGAATCCACCGCGATCGTGGATCTCCTTGAAACCGCCGCGCCGCGAACCGGCGAGCAGCTCGCGCACCCGCCAGCCCCGATCGGCGGGGAACGGCCCCAGCGCCTCACGCCCGTGTGACAACAGTTCCCAATACTTGTCGGCGCTGTCGATGCCGCCCGGCGCTTCGAGCGCCATGCCGACGATCGCCACCGGATCGGACGCCCCGTCGAACCCGTTGTCACCCATCGGCATTCACCCGCTGCGCAACCGCATCGAGGTGGTCGTTGAGATAGAAGTGCCCGCCGTCGTAGAGGAACATCTCGAAGGCGCCCGCGGTGTGGTCCTGCCACAGCCGCAAGGCGACCGGATCGACGCGGTGGTCGTCGCGCGCCCCCAGTACCGAGATGTCGGCACCGATGCGGACGCCGGGGGCGCATCGGTAGCGGTTGACCGCTTGGTAGTCGGCCCGCACCGCGGTGGTCAGCAGCTCGGCGAACTCCTCGTCGGCGAGCAGCTCGGGGTCGGTGCCGCCGAGATCGGCGATGTCGGCTAGCAATCCGTCGTCGGTGGTGGGGAGTTCGGGCATGGCGGCAACCGCGGACGGCGCCGGCCCGGCCGAGACCCACAGGCGCTGCACCGCCGTGTCGCGGGATTCGGCGACCCTGGCGAACTCGAAAGCGACGACCGCACCCATGCTGTGGCCGAACAACCGCAGCGGCGCGACCCGGCTCCACGGTCCGCCGTCGAACAGGTCCTGGGCGAGGTCGTGCACGGTGTCGGGGGCCGGATGGTCCAGCCGGTCCGCGCGCTGCGGGTACTGGACGATGTACGTGTCGCCGCCCGCGGCCAGCTCGGACGCCAGCGCCCGGTAGCCCGCCGCGGCCGCGCCGGCGTGCGGAAACACGACGGTCGCGCCGGGCCGCCGGCCCCCATTCCTGCCCGGCACCCGCTTGATCCAGGATGCGAATTCGGTGGGCATGCTCACCACGTGGTTGAAGGTCATTGCGGCGTACCGGATTTCCCGCCGTGGTGGGCAGCCGACAGCACCGCTTCGGCGTCCATCTGGATGACCTCGAGATACAGCTCGGCCACCTGATCGAGCCGCTCGCCACCGCGCTCACGAGCGGCAAGCAGATCGGCGAGCGCCGCGACTGTCCGGGTGGCGAACACGTCCGCGACCATCACATTCGGGGTGTCGAGCCACGTGCGGATGCGGCCCACGGCCTGGGTGGCCAGCACCGAATCGCCACCGAGGGCGAAGAAGTCGTCGTCACGACCGACCCGCTCGGCGCCGAGCAGCTCGCCGAGGAGCGCGGCGAGCGCGGATTCCAGGGGCGTCGACGGGGCCCGGTAGCCGGGCTGCCCGGACAGCGAAACCGCCACTCCCAGGTCGCGTGCGACGGCGCGACGATCGATCTTGCCGGCGTCGGTGAACGGGATGCGCTCGACCAGCGCGACGTGGCGCGGAACCATGTGCGCGGGAACGAGTTCGCCCATCAGCTCCCGAATCCGCTCGGCGGTCAGCTCGGCGCTCTCCCTGCGGACGGCGGCGGCCAGCACCTCGGAGCCACCGGATCCGGGCAGCACCGCGGCGACCGCTATCGCGACGCCCGGCAGCCGGCGCAGCGCGGCCTCGATCTCGCCGAGTTCGACGCGGTACCCGGCGATCTTGACCCGGTGGTCGGCCCGGCCGACGAACTCCAGCGTGCCGTCGGGCCAGTAGCGGGCGAGGTCGCCGGTGCGGTACCAGGTCCGGCCGGCGTGCTCGACGAAGCGCTCGGCGGTCAGCTCCGGACGTCCGCGATAGCCCCGGGCGATGCCGCGACCGGACACCCAGAGTTCGCCCGCGACCCAGTCGGGGCAGTCGTCGCCCGCGTCGTCGACGACGCGGCAGGCGTTGTTCGCCAGCGGGACGCCATAAGGCAGGGCGGTCCAGTCCGTCGGCAGTTCGTCGGGATCATCGACCTCGAAAATGGTGTTGTGCACCGGGGTTTCGGTCGCTCCGCCCAGGCCGGCGAAGCGGAGGTTCGGCGCCTCGGCTTTCAGGCGGCGCGCCACCTCGGGGCGCACCCAGTCCCCGCCGGTGGGAATCACCCGCACCGAGGAGAGCCTTCCGCGGCCGACCTCGAGCAGCATCTCCAGCCAGCCCGGCATGAAGTGCAAGACGGTCACCCGGTGGGCGTCGATGAGCCGGGCCCAGGCGTCGGGGTCGCGGCGCTGGGCCTCGTCGACCATGACGATCGACCCGCCGGTCCGCAAGGTGACGAAGACGTCCATCACCGAGATGTCACCTTCGAGCGTGGAGAGGGCCAGGCAGCGGTCCGCGGGGCCGATGTCGAAGTGGCGGGCGATGAACTCCACGGTGTTCATCGCGGCGTCGTGGGTCACCTCGACACCTTTGGGCTCGCCGGTCGAGCCGGAGGTGAACAACACGTAGGCGAGCTCGGCGGGATCGACCCTCGCCGGGCGCATCTCGGCGGAGGCGGTTGCGCCGCGCAGGACGCCGGCGAGGATCAACTCGGGCACGGGCAGTTCCAGCCGCTGCCCGCCGCACACCAGGGCCAGGCGCACGCCGCCGGTCCGCAGGATGCGTTCCGCGCGATCGCGCGGCTGGTCGACGCCGATCGGCAGGTAAGCCGCGCCGATGCTCAGGATGCCCAGCAGCGCGGGCACCTGCTCCGCGGTTTTCGGGCCCACCACCGCGACCGTGTCGCCGGCGCCCACGCCGGCCGCGTGCAGCGCGGCGGCCACCGCGAGCGCCCGGTCGCGCAGCTGGCCGTAGCTGAGGTCACCGGAGTCGGCGAACACCGCGGGCGCGTCGGGCCGCCGCTCGGCTTGCCGAAAGAACCCGTCGTGCAACGCTTCTCCGCTGGGGCGGGCGGTGCGGCCGTTGACGGCCTCCCGCACCACGCGCTGCGCGGCCGGCAGCGGCGCCGGCCCGGGTGTGTCCCAGTCGTCGTCGGCGCGGGCCAGCCCGAGCAGTTCGTCGATGTGGTAGGCGAACATGGCGTCGATGACACCGGGGGCGAAGATGCCCTCGCGGACATCCCAATTCACCAGCACGCCGCCGTCGAACTCGGTGACCTGAGCGTCGAGCAGCACCTGCGGACCCTGGGAGATGAGCCACGCGGGCGTGCCGAATTGCGCCGTGACCTCGCGGCTGAACAGCGCGCCGAGTCCCAGGGCGCTGGTGAACACCACCGGTGCCAGCACCTGGGTGCCGCGGTGCCGGCTGAGGTCCCGCAGCACCGACAGCCCGGGATAGGCGCAGTGTGCGGCGGCGGTCCGCATCGCGTCCTGCACCGCCTCCGCCCGCGCCGCCGGCGTGCGGGTTCCGGTGAGGTCGACATCGAGCAGCAGCGAGGAGGTGAAGTCGCCGACCAGCGAGTCGACGTCGGGATGCAGGGGTTGGCGGCCGAACAGCGGCACGTTCAGCAGGAAGCGTGAAGTGGTCGACCAGCGCGCGAGCGCGTTGGCGAACGACGCGGCCAGCGTCATGGCCGGGGTGATCCCGCGGGCCTGCGCGCGGGCGAACAGTGCGTCGCGGGTGTCGGGGTCCAGCCAGTGCCAGAGCCGGGCGCTCCTGCGCGAGCTGCGGTCGCCGGTGGTGGGGAGCGCCGGCGGGTCCGGTAGACCCGGGATGCGCCGTGCCCACCACTCGCGGGCGGCACCGCGTGCCGGCTGGGGCCGCGCCTCGTCCGCCTCGATCGCCTGCCGGTATTGCCGGTAGGTGTAGTCCAGCGCGGGCAGTTCGTGCCCGAGGTAGAGGGCGGCCAGGTCGGTCATCAGGGTGCGATAGCTCATCGCATCGGCGGCCTGCATGTCCAGGTCGACGTGCAGGCGCGAACGCTCGCCGGGCAGCCGCGTCAGTGCGAGCTCGAACACGGCGTCATCGAGCTGCTGGTGCGATTTGGTGTCGCGGATGGCGGCCAGCCGCTGATCGATGTGGTCGCGGTCCAGGTGGCGGAAGTCTTCGACGGCGACCGGGAAGTCGTCGCCGGCCGCGGTTTCGGCGATGCGCTGGGTGCCGTCGGGCAGGAACCGCACCCGCAGCATCGGATGGCGCCGGGCCAGGGCCGCGGCGGCCGCGCGCAGCCGCTCGGGATCGATGGGACCGCCGTCGAATTCGACGTAAAGGTGTCCCGCCACACCGCCCAGCTGCTGACCGTCCTGGCGGCCGACCCACATCGCGTGCTGCATCGGCGCCAGGGGGAAGGGATCGCCGGCCGCACCCGCCGGCGTTTCGGCGGGCGGCGGATCGGCGGACCCGTCCCGGCCGGTGAGCAGGTCGGCCCAGGCCTCGAGCGTCGGGGCGGCGGAGAGCGTGGCGAAGTCGACCGGGATGCCCCGACGTCGCCAGCGGCCCGCCAACGTCATGATCCGGATCGAGTCCAGGCCCTGACCGATGAGGTTGGCGTCCGGCTGCAGACCGTCGGCATCGACGCCGAGCAGTTCGGCAACCTCCGCCCGGACGTCTTCCGAGCGCACCGAGGCACGCACCACGAACCCTCCCTGAATTAGCACAGGCTGCCCTAAGTTGTGGTTACCCTATCCTTACTCCCGGATCGCCGCTACTACGCCCCCCATGCCTGAGGACCTCATGACCGCGAACACAGGGCAGCCCCCGGCCGGGGCCCTCGACGGGTTCGTGCCGTTCCCCGCCGAGCGGGCCGCCGCCTACCGGGCGGCCGGCTACTGGGCGGGGCGCACACTGGACACCATCCTGAGCGACGCGGCGCGCCGGTGGCCCGGCCGCACGGCCGTGCTCGATGCCGTGGGCGGCGTGGGCTTGACGTATGCGCAGCTCGACGAGCGTGCCGACCGTGCCGCGGCGGGACTGCGCGGTGCGGGCATCGCGCCGGGCGACCGGGTGCTGCTGCAGCTGCCGAACGGGTGCCAGTTCGCGGTGGCGCTGTTCGGGTTGTTGCGGGCGGGCGCCATCCCGGTGCTGTGCCTGCCCGGACACCGGGCGGCGGAACTGGGGCATTTCGCCGCCGTCAGCCAGCCCACGGCGTTGGTGATCGCGGGCGCCGCAACCGGTTTCGACTACCGCGCCATGGCGCGCGAGCTCGTCGCGGACCACCCCGGGCTCGAGCACGTCATCGTCGACGGCGACCCGGGCCCGTTCACCTCGTGGGCGCAACTCTGCGCGCAGGACACCACCCTGCCCCCCACACCGTCGCGCGACCCGGAATCGCCTGCGCTGCTGCTGGTTTCGGGTGGCACCACTGGCACACCCAAGCTCATCCCCCGCACCCACGAGGATTACCTGTTCAACGCGACCGCCAGCGCCCAGGTCTGCCGGCTCACCGCCGACGACGTGTACCTGGTGATGCTCGCGGCGGGGCACAACTTCCCGTTGGCCTGCCCCGGGCTGCTCGGCGCCATGACGGTGGGCGCCACCACCGTGTTCGGCACCGACCCCAGCCCGGAGGCCGCCTTCGCCGCCATCGAGCGTCACGGCGTCACGGTCACCGCGCTGGTGCCGGCCCTGGCCAAACTGTGGGCGCAGGCCCGCGAGTGGGAGCCGGTGACGCCGAAGTCCCTGCGGCTCTTGCAGGTTGGCGGCGCGAGGCTGGAGCCCGACGACGCCCGCCTGATCCGCACCACCCTGACGCCGGGGCTGCAGCAGGTCTTCGGGATGGCGGAGGGGCTACTCAATTACACCCGGCCGGACGATCCGCCCGAGCTCGTCGACCACACCCAGGGGCGCCCATTGTGCGCGGCGGACGAATTGCGGGTGGTCGGCGCCGACGGTGAACCGATCGAGCCGGGCGAGGAAGGCGAGCTGCTGGTGCGCGGCCCGTACACGATGAACGGCTACTACCGGGCCGCGCGCGACAACGAGCGCTGCTTCGATCCCGACGGCTTCTTCCGCAGCGGTGACCTGGTCCGGCTTCGACAGGACGGCTATCTGACGGTCACCGGGCGGGTCAAGGACGTGATCTGCCGCGGCGGTGAAACCATCTCCGCGGCCGACCTCGAGGAGCAGATGCTGCGCCACCCGTCGATCTTCGCGGCGGCCGCAGTGCCGCTACCCGATCCTTACCTCGGCGAAAAGATCTGCGCGGCGGTCGTTTTCACCGGCCCGCCGGTGACGTTGGCCGAGTTGAACGCGCACCTCGACCGGCGCGGCGTGGCCACACACGCCCGGCCCGATGTGTTGTTACCGATGGCCGCGCTACCGACCACGCCGATCGGCAAGGTGGACAAGAAGGCCATCACCAGGCGGCTTTCGGTGCAAGCACCCTCGTCGAGCTGAGCCGACCCGCGTCAGCCGGTGTCCTTAACGCGCAACGCATTGAGGAGCCGATCCATCACGGCGCCGGCATCAGCGCGCGCCTGGCGCTGATCGTCCGCGCGGGCGATGTAGAGCGTCGCCTCGCGCAACGCACCCATGACGGTGAGCGCCGTCGCCTCGACGGGTTGCGGCGGGATGCTGCCGGATTCGATGGCGTCGGTCAGCAGCGCCGTCACGAAGCCGATGTTGTATCGGTGCCCGATGTCGCTCCAGCGTTCCCATCCCAACACCGCCAGCGCCTCCAGCAACACGATGCGCTGAACCTCGGGTTCGGCGCACGCGTCCAACCACAGGCCCGCGCACAGCCGCATGATCTCGACCGGATCGGAGTGCCCCGCCGCCGCGACGGCCTCCCCCATCCGGGCGGCCATCTCGCCCTCTACCTGCTCGAACACCGCCGCGAAGAGCTCAGTCTTGTCGGCGAAGTGGTGGTACAACGCGCCGCGCGTCACTCCCGCGTCGCGCACGATCGTCTCCAGCGATACCTCCGCGAACCCCCGCTCGGCGAACAGGGGCCGGGCGGCGCTGACCAGCGCGCCACGCGTGTCGGCGGCGCGCTCGGCCTGCGTGCGGCGACCGTCTTGCGCCATGCCACCCTCACTTTCACACGTAGGTATGCATTGTCATACACACCGCATGAAGGTTGCGGGACGGCCTGGCGCGGCGTCGTTCAGAACACCCTGAACCGGCGGACGATGTCCAGGGCCGACGGGTCGCCCTCGGCCCGAACGCCAAGTCCCTCCCAGGTGCCGCGCTGGGTCACCCACCGCACGAACGCCTGTGAATCCGACACGATCCGCGCGGCGGGCTCCCCCTGGGCGCCCAGGTGCAGCGTCCGGGCGCACATTCCGTCGAGGCGGATCTCGAGACCGCCGCGCAAACAGTCCAGCAGTTCGGTGTTCTGCTGCGGCAGCGCAGCCTCGATCCAGTCCAGCGTCGGGGCGAGCCGGAGCTCGTCGACGGGCGGGGGATCCGACCGCAACGGGCCATCGGGCGCGAACAGGTCGTACCGAAGGTGGACGAAGGACTCGAAGACAAAAGTCGTGGGCACGACCGAGGCCGGATACGTTCCGACATCGCCGATCGGTATGTCGATGTCTTGGCCCTCGACCGCGGCCAGCACGTCCAGGCCGCGTGCGCTGACCGACTCGTAGTCGGCCAGCACCTCGGCGGGGGTCATGGAGCGACGCGAGTCGACGTAAAGATCCGCCGCGCGTTCGGCGGGCAGCCCACCGGGATCGGGCAGCTTTGACGGGTCGACCGCCAACCAGTAGCTACACGCCATGTGCGACACCAGGTCTTGGACGGACCAGCCGGGACATCCGCTGTCGGCGGCCCACGTCGACCCGGGCAGGCGGGAGCACACGTCCAGGACGGTCGCGCGCTCCTCCGCGATGGCTTCAAGCGTGGTACTCATCAATTTCCTCCCTCATACATACCGTATGTATCAACATACACACTGTATGCATGAAGTCAACAGCGTGAGCGCTGCCGACGCCCGCCAAGTTCCGTGTTCGATGCGTTTGAAGCGGTTCGTGGCGGCGCTAGCCGCCGCACTTCCACCACATCGTCAATCGACTTGCTGCGCTGACGTTTTCACTCATGACGAAAGTTGTTGCCCGCGGCCGACACTGGTGTCCTCGCAGTAATGGTGCGCATCTTCGCGCCGGCGTCCGATGCCCCAATCGGGGCGATGCCAATTCGCGCATTCAACCGGCCGTGGCCCAGACCGCAGCGAAATCTTGGGGATGACCCCTTGGCGCTCTGAGCGCGACGATCTGAAACGATGCGCTATCCGCAGCAAAAATGTTGCCGCACAATGGGATGGCCGCCCATATCCGATGACGGCGACCGCTTCGGATAGTGGCTTGACTTAAACGCAAAGTGCGCATAACGGATACGCGCGGTCGCTCCCCTTATTGCCCCAGAACGCTCGGGCCGTTTGCTCGACAAGCGCAAGAAGTGTTCGGCTGGTACTATTCCGCCGTGGCCGTACCTGGGATATGGTGACCGAGGCCCGTTTTGCAGGAATGACAGAGCCAGGAATGGCTTCGTCAAGATAGCGCCGGCTATCGGGGAAGACATCGACGGATTGGGTCGAGACGTCGATGTAAAGGCTTGGTAGAGCACTGTTTTGGAGTTAACCGCGCGCGAATTCAGCGCGTTCGCGTTGTGGTTACCTTGCACGGCACAGACGATGGCAATGGGGTGGATTGCTCAGAAATCCTCTGAGATTGCCGGGTTCAAGGGGGCCCACTATGGTTGCGCCAGCATGCGGGAGCAGCGGCTCTAACCGCAGCGAGGACAACGTCGTTCAGCAACTTTCAAGCAGTCGGGTCAAGTCCGTTCGGAATTGACGCCGCTAACCGACGAAGGAAAGGTAGCGCATGTTCCTGGGCACGGTGGACGACTGGACGGCCGAGGGCACCGTCGTGTCCTGGTATCCCACCGCGGACACGTACGCGCGCGCCACCGAAGCGCAATATCATCCCGCCCCGGTCAGTTACCAGCAGTCGCAGCATCTTCGGTATTACCGGCGGCAGGTCAGCCTCGGTCGTGACATCCCGCGGTTGTGCATCGGTGCCTGGGAGATCAGCGGCGTCTGCGATATCGATGCGATGACGCAGGCGCTGAACAGCCATGTGCGGCGCCACGACGCCTACCACGACTGGTTCGCCCTCCGCGGCAAGGACGACGAGATCCTCCGCTACGTGATTGCCGACCCGGAGAGCATCGCCCTGGCGCCAACGGTTCTCGGAGAAATGGCTCCGCTCGGGATCCGCAAGCTGATCCTGGACACGCCCGATCCGCTGCAATGGGATTGCTTCAGCTTCGGAATCATCCAGGGCGAGGACCGTTTCACGATCTTCATTGCCGTCGACCACTTACGCGCCGACGGCATGTCAGCCGGTGTGATCTTCCTGGACATCCAGACGGCGTACTTCACCGCGCTGCAGCAGGGCCACGTCGCGCTG
Organism: Mycobacterium sp. E3247; assembly: GCF_001667785.1. Lineage (NCBI taxonomy): Bacteria > Bacillati > Actinomycetota > Actinomycetes > Mycobacteriales > Mycobacteriaceae > Mycobacterium > Mycobacterium sp. E3247. The sequence goes on from NZ_LZJG01000116.1 coordinate 10,091, forward strand.
CCACCGGCACCCAGTCACCGCGAATACAGCGCAAAGCAACGTGCCCACACCGCCGCCCTCGATGAGGATTCGCCCGAAATCCGGCGCTGGCGAGCCTTTCTCGCCGCGAACAACGGTGCGCTGCCGAAGTTCCCGCTCGAACTCGGCGAGGCCTCCGCGGACACGCCTGGTGCCATCGACGTGTTCAACCTGATCGATGGCGACCAGGGCCGGCGTTTCGAGGCGACGTGCCGCGCCGCGGGAGCCCGGTTCAGCGGTGGCGTGTTCGCCTGCGCCGCACTCGCCGAACATCGATTGACCGGCGCGGCCACGTACTTCGGGCTCACTCCCTTCGACAACCGGCGAGATCCCGCCCACGCCACCGCGGTGGGTTGGTTGGCCAGCTTCGTCCCGCTGGCGATCCCGACGGCGGGTGCCTCCTTCGCCGAGGTGGTCAGCGCCGCCCAGGTATCGTTCGACGCGAACACGTCACTCGGCGCCGTCCCCTATTACCACTTGCTGGAGAGGGCGGACGGATCGTGGGGGCCTCTCGAGGTTCCGGACCGGCCCGTCCCGATGCTGTCCTACATCGACATCCGCAAGCTCCCGTTCGGTGACTACTTCGACGGCCTGCGTGCGGGGATCTGGGGTGACAACCGGCTATCGGAGACGGTGTGCATGTGGGTCAACCGCATGCACGACGGAACGCAGTTGGTGGCCGCTTACCCGGGCACCGAGGTCGCCCGCGGGTCCGTCCTGCGCTACGTCGAGACGATGCGTGCCGAGTTCACGCGCGTAGCGGACGCCGGGCTGCACGTCGACGCCTGATGCAGTTCTCTTCTCGTGCGGAGGGTCTCGGTATCAATGAGGCCGCGGCAATCGCGTGCCGAGCGCGAGCGGTCGAAGCGGGGCGCCGGTGACGAGGCTGGCGTTTCTGGACCAGGCCGCCTTATTGCGGCTGCGGGCCACCGGTCAAGGCAGCACGGTGCAGTGCACGTGGCTGTACGACCGCGACGTGCACCTCGACGCGTTGCGGGGCTTCAACGAGGATCTGGGCGCCGGCCTTCTCGGCCGGCGGATCGAGCGTTCGCCGCTGCCGTTCGGGCGTCATCGCTGGGTGCTGGATAACCGCGCACCCGACATCGCACTGGAACCACGGCAACCGCGGTCGCAGGTCGGCGCGTGGGTCGAAAGACGCGCGCAGGTGCCCGTCGATCCCGAGGACGGTCCGGTGTTCCATCTGGGCGTCCTGCCGTTGGATGGCGGCGGTGCGGCGGTCACCTTGGTGGCATCACACTGCGTTGTCGACGGGCTCGGGCTCATCACGGCGGTCACCGAAGCGGTCAAGGGTGAACGACGCAATTTCGGCTATCCCCAGCCACATTCACGGGCCCGGCTGCGCGCCGTGTGCGAGGATCTGATCGACGCCGTTCGCGGCCTGCCGGCGGCCATTCGCGCACTGATGGTGACGCTGGCCATCACGCTCAAGGCTCCGGCCGGCCCCCGTGGGGCGCATCAGCCCGGGCCGCCCTCCCCTATGGGCGATGACCAGACGGCGCTGCCATCGGTGACTGTGCAAACCGACGCCGCGGCATGGGAAGCGCGGGCGCGCAGTCTCCAGGGCAGCAGCAACACGCTCTTCATCGCGTTCGCGGCTCGCCTGGCTCACCGCATGGGCAGGGTGCTCGCCGACGGGAACTCGGCGACGGTCGTGCTTCCGGTCAGCGATCGCACCGCCGCCGACGACCGCGCCAACGCACTGACCTCGATCACCCTCACCGTCGACGGAGCCGCGGTGACCAACGACTTGGGTTGCGTGCGTGCAGAGGTCAAGCGGCTGCTGACGTCGCTGCAACACCAGCCCAACGAGATGCTCGCCGCGTTGCCCCTCGTCCCGTACACGCCGCGCCGGCTGGTCCGGCACGCCGAAGGCATCGCGATGTCGACCGGCCGGCTCCCGGTCGGCTGCTCCAACCTCGGGAGCCTCGACGCCGCGGTCGGGCGCATCGACGGTGAGGATGCCGACGAGGTCTGTATCCGGCTGGCCGAGCAGGGCGTCACCCGCGGCCGCCTCGAACAGATGCAGGGCCAATTGTTCTGCACCACAGGCACAATCAACGGCAGCCGGTTTCTCAATGTGATCGCGTGCCGGGCCGACGCCGACAACACCGCGGCACAGACCCGCGATCTGGCGTTGAGTGCACTGGCAGATCTGCAGCTGTCCGCCACCACGGTCTATGCGGGGCGGATTTGACGGCGGAGCCGAAGGTGACGGCGCCCGAACACGCACGTCGCCTCAGGTATGTGGGTATCGGTGCCGGCATCGCGGCCTGGGCGGCGGTGATGCTGTGGTTCGCGATCAAGATCGTTCCGCTCGACGTGTACTGGATGTCGTACTACGCCGCCGATTACACGCACGGCTTCGTGCGGCGCGGGCTCGCGGGTGAACTGGTGCACTCGGTGCCGGGCCACTACTTCGCGGCCACGCTGAGCCTGCGGTGGTTGTCGACGGCGGTCTACCTGTGCGCGCTGGCGACGGTCGCGGGCGTGATCCTCGTCGGTCGCCCTCGGTCGGGGCGCAGGCTGACGGTGGCGATGCTGATCCCGTTGTTGCCCTTCGGTGTCCCGTTTGCGGCCTATTCGGCCCGGCCGGACCTGTTCGGTGGGGCGGCCCTGGCGCTTTTCTCCTGCGCGCTGGTGGTCGCGCGTTCCCGCGCCGTCGCAACGGCGTGGTGCGTGGCCTACGGCGCGGCGATCGCGGCGTTGACGCTCGTGCACGAGGCGGTAGGGCTGCAGTTCGCGTTGGGGTCCGTGCTGGCGGTCCTGGTCCTCGGAAGCGCGCTGAAGAACAGTTGGGGGCTTGGCGCGCTGCTCGCGGTGGTGCCGGGCGTCGTCGCGACGGCCGCCGTGGCGGCGTTCGGTCGCCACGACGTCGCCGCGCAACTGTGCGCGTCGGTTCCCCACCGCCTGGTGCCCAACCCGTTCGCCACCGTGACGTCGCCGACCACGTTGCTGCGCTACGTCATTGACGGGCGAACGAGGCAGACCGACTATCACGACTGGGTGTGCCGCAACGTGATGCCGAATTACGACAACGGGATCGGCGATGCCATCCGGACCGTCGGCCACATCGGGATAGTCGGCCTGACGATGTCCCTCCTGTTCGGTGCGGCCGCCGTCGTGGCGACGATGTGGGGACTGGGCAACGCCTCGGGTGTGCCACTGGATGCGTTCGTCGAGGCGCTGCGCGGGCGGATGGCGTGGGTCATCGCCGCCCTGCTGTTGGTGAGCCCGGTTTTCCTGACCGGCTACGACTGGACCCGCTGGCTGACGGTCGTGGCGCTGGATGTCGGCGTGGTGTTCATCCTCTTCGCGGCGCGCCGGCCGGAGATGGACCAGGAGCCCTCCCCAAAAGCGTTGCGGCGGTTCGCCGTTCTCGCCATCGCGCTCGCGTTGATCCCGATCGGCACGGTTCCCGGCTTCGGCGGACCCCGGATGATCTAGCCGGTACACGGATGTGGCCTCGCTGGCGGAAAGGCTCGTCGGGCATAACCGGACCGGCGGGCAGGGAGGCTGGGTAGCCGGGAGTTGTCGGTGGTCGCTGCGATGATGTGGTTATGTCTTTGACCGCCTCGCCTCCCGTGGAGGTGAATCCTGCCGAGCGCCTGGATGGGTTGTTCGAGGAGTTGGCGGAGTTGGCGGGTCAGCGTAATGCGATTGATGGGCGGATCGTGGAGATCGTCGCCGAGTTGGATCGCGACGAGCTGTGCGGTGTCACGGGCGCGCGCTCGGTGGCGGCGTTGGTGGCCTGGAAGCTGGGCTTGTCGTCGGCGAATGCCCACACGATCAGCACCGTGGCACACCGGCTACAGGAGTTTCCGCGCTGCGCCCAGGGCCTGCGGGAGGGCCGGCTGTCGCTGGACCAGGTCGGGGTCATCGCTGCGCGTGCCGGTGAGGGATCCGATGAGCATTACGCCGAGTTGGCGCGGGTCGCCACGGTCAACCAGCTGCGCACCGCGGTCAAGCTGGAACCGCGACCCGAACCTCAGACTCGGCCGCAACCGCAGCCGGCGATCACCAAGACCGCCGATGAGGAGTTCACCTGCTGGCGCATCAAACTCGCCCACCTGGACGCGGCGAAGTTCGACGCCGCCTTGGCCTCTCATCGTGATGCGCTGATCGCCGAGTGGAAACACGACCGCGACAACGGCGAGGTCGCAGCAGAGCTCGCGCCGCCGGTGCCGGGCACGCTCGAGGCGTTCATGCGCCTGGTCGAAGCCGGGTGGGATGCCGAGGCGGCCCGCCGGCCGCACGGGCAGCACACCACGGTGGTGGTGCATCTCGACGTCGAGCAGCCCGCCGCCGCGCTGCATCTGGGTCCGCTGCTCATCGAGGATGACCGCCGCTACCTGACCTGTGATGCCACCTGCGAGGTGTGGTTCGAACGTGCCGGCGAGGTCATCGGCGCCGGCCGAACGACGCGCACGATCAGCCGGCGGCTGCGCCGGGCGCTGGAGCATCGCCACCGCATGTGCGCGGTGCCCGGCTGCGGCGCCACCCGCGGCCTGCACGCCCACCACCTCCGGCACTGGGAAGACGGCGGCCCCACCGAACTGGCCAACCTGGTACTGGTCTGCCCCTATCACCACCGACTGCACCACCGCGGCCTGATCACCCTCACCGGACCCGCCGCCGACCTCACCGTCACCGACAGCCGCGGCAAACCACTTAGCCCAGCATCACTCGCGCGCCCACCCACCCTCGCCCCACCCGACGTCGCACCATGCCCCGGACCCACCGGCGAACGCGCCGACTGGTGGTGGTACGAACCCTTCCAACCACAACCACCACCACTCAACTAAGCGGGTTGCCCCGGCCTCATCCGAGCCGAAACACGCTTAATAGCAACCACTTTCGTTTGCCCCCGGCAGCCAAAGCCGGCTGCACGTCGCCGGACTCCGCGGACGGCTCCAAAAAGCTGCCATTGACCAATGTCACCATTTGGTGTTGACTGCGTGGCATGGCGGACGGTGTTCCGGCTCGCGGGTCATTGCGGTCCCGCGGTGCGGCAGCGGTGAGTACATACACCCTGCGGCCCGTCACCGGCCTGCTCCCGCCCGAGCGGGCATGGGGCTTGTGGCTGTCGCGGCGGATCATCGCCGGGATCATGGGGACCTTCGGTCCTCCGCTGGCCGGCACCCGCGTCGAACACGTCGACGCCATGCTGCCCGACGGCCGCCGCGTCAAAGGCGAATGGGTTTACGGACCGCGAACGCCGACGAGCGGGACCCCGCGATCGTCAACCAGCGCGGGCACAATCTACTACGTCCACGGCAGCGGTTACGCCGTGTGCTCGCCAAAGACGCACCGGCGCTTGACATCCTGGCTCTCATCCCTGACCGGCTTGCCGGTGTTCTGCATCGACTACCGACTGGCACCCCGCCACCGCTTCCCCGCCGCCGCCGAGGACGTCCGGGCCGGGTGGGACTGGCTGATGCAAGCCCGCGACATATCGCCGAAACGCACAGTGATCGCCGGAGATTCGGCTGGCGGTCACCTGGCCGTCGACATGTTGCTGCAACCGGAGATCACGGCCGATCACCCCGCCGCGCTCGCGCTGTTCTCCCCGCTCTACGACATCACCTTCGCGCTCTGCCTCGCGCGTGAACGCCTTCACCGCGATCCGGCGATCCGGGCCGCCGACGCGGCCCGCCTGGTCGCCATGTATCACACCGGCCTCGATCCCGCTCACCAACGTCTGACACTCAATGTGGCCGGCGGGCCGCCACTTCCGCCGACGTTGATCCAGGCCGGCGGCGCGGAGATGCTCCAGGACGACGCGCGTCAGCTCGCCGCCGACATCCGAACCGCTGGCGGTCGGTGCGAACTTCAGATCTGGCCACACCAGGTGCACGTCTTTCAAGCGCTGCCGCGCCTGACACCCGAAGCCGCCAAGGCCGTGACCTACGTTGCGCGGTTCATCGCCCACGCGTTGCAGGACGCGCGGGCGCTCGCCGAGGAGGTGCACTGAGCGATGTTGGACAGGCTGCTGGGCAGGGCCAAGACCAGCCGGGGCGCCTCGGCGGTGGTGACCGGTGCCGGAAGCGGCATCGGTGCGGCGTTCGCCGTCGAGCTGGCGCGCCGTGGCGGCGCGGTCGTGTGCAGCGACATCGACGAAGCCGCCGCCCAACAAACGGTCGACGCGATCACCGAACGGGGCGCCAGGGCCACCGCCGTCCGTTGCGACGTCTCGAAATTCGAGGACGTCCAGGCGCTGGCCGAGCGGTCGCAGGCGTGGTTTTCGGGGCCGCCGACGCTGGTGATCAACAACGCCGGTGTCGGCGCCCGCGGCGCGGCCATCGGCGATGCGCCACTGGACGATTGGGTGTGGACGCTGGGCATCAACTTGTGGGGTCCGATCCACGGCTGCCACGTGTTCACCCCGATCCTGCGCGAGGCCGCCCGGTCGCACGCCCCCCGCGGCATCATCAACGTGGCGTCCGCGGCGGCGTTCGGCGCGGCCCCCGGAATGGCCGCCTACAACGTCAGCAAGGCCGGCGTGCTGTCACTGTCGGAGACCCTGGCCGCCGAACTGGCCGGCACCGCGGTACGGGTCACCGTGCTGTGCCCGACCTTCGTGAAGACCAACATCATCGAGTCCGGCCGCATCAGCGAGGAGTCCAGCGAGCTGGCCCACCGATTGATGCGCTGGACCGGATTCTCGCCGGACAAGGTCGCGCGGATCTGTCTGGACGCGCATGACCGCGGCGACCTGTACTGCATGCCGCAACTGGACGCCAAGATCGGCTGGAGCATCAAACGCATGGCCCCGCAGGCCTATACGCGTGCGGCCGGCCTGATCTCCCGCATCAACCTGCCCTGATTCCGTCAACGAAAAGGAGCTCCCCCCATGGCGATCGACATGGAAGCCATGCTCGCCAAGATCAAGGATCGGCAGTGGGCGCTCGCCGACATCGACTGGGACGCGCCCGGTGCGGAGACCATTCGGCCCGAATTCCGCCCCAAGCTGAAGGCCTTCATGGCCGACCTGTGCTGGATCGAGAACGTGGGCGCCCGCGGGTTCGCCGCGCTGGCCAAGAAGGCGCCCGACCCGACGCTCGCGGAGATCTACCGCTACTTCCACGCCGAGGAGCAGCGCCACGCCAACGCCGAGATGGCGCTGATGAAGCGCTGGGGGATGCTTGACGACGGCGAGCTGCCCGAGCCGAACATCAACATCCGGCTGTCCATCGAGTGGCTCGACGCGTTCGCCGACAGCATGCCGCTGTCCGTGCTGGGCACCGTCATTCCGATGCTCGAGGTGGCCCTCGACGGTGCGCTGTTGAAGTTTCTGCTGGACACCGTGGAAGACCCGGTATGCCACCAGGTGTTCGAGAAGATCAACAACGACGAATCCCGGCACATCGCGGTCGATTTCGAGGTGCTCGACCTCATCGGACACGCCAAGGCGCGCCGACTGGCCATCGAACTCATCGGCCGCGCGGCGTCCCCGGGCCTCATCATCGGCATGCTCATGTACGTTCCGCTGCTCAAACGCATCTACGGCGAGATGGCCGAGATGGGACTCGAGCCCGAGCGGCTGAACAACGCGGTGAAGCGGTTCAAACAACTCGGCGAGCGCGGGGAACACACCTGGCGTGTTCCCACCTACCAGCTGCTCAAGCGGCACGCCGCGATGGTCGTCAACCCGCAGCATCCCTATCAGCTCCTGGCCGATTCGATGGTCTGGCTGTCGGACCGATACCCCAAGACGCTGCTGAGGCCCGTGCCCAGCTGGTTCAAGGAACTCACCTACAAACCGGCGGCCTGACCATGACAACCGACCGCGCCCACGCGGTGCTCATCATCGGGGCCGGCTTCACCGGCCTGGGAGCGGCCATTCGACTGGCCGACGCCGGGGTCGACGACGTCGTGATCCTGGAGCGCGGCGACCGGGTCGGCGGAACCTGGCGCGACACAACCTATCCCGGTGCCAGCTGTGACGTTCCCTCGCTGCTGTATTCGTATTCGTTCGTCAGGAACCCGGCCTGGTCGCGCACCTACTCCCCGGCCCCGGAGATCTGCCGGCACCTCGAGGACATGGCGACCAGATTCGACATCCGCCGCCGCATCCGGTTCGGCCACGAGGTCAGCCATCTGACCTTCGACGAGGGTGCCGGGATCTGGACCGCAACCACCAAGGGCGGCAAGCGGTTCCGCGCGCGCACCGTGGTGCTGGCCTCCGGTCCGCTGTCGGACGCGAGCTTCCCCGCCATTCGCGGCCTGGACAGTTATCGCGGACACAAGATGCACAGCGCGCGCTGGGACCACGGCTACGATTTCGCGGGCAAACGCGTCGCCGTCATCGGCACCGGTGCCAGCGCGATCCAGATCATCCCCGAACTGGTGAAGCAGGCCGGGTTCGTCAAGGTCTTCCAGCGCACGCCGTGCTGGGTCTTGCCGCGCCTCGACGCCGCCACCCCGCCGGCCGTGCAAGCCCTGTTCGCCAAAGTCCCTGCGGCCCAGCTACTTGCGCGTCAGGCCTTGTTCTGGGGCCACGAGGCCAGCGCGACTGCTCTGGTGTGGGACACGCCGCTGACCTCGCTGGCCGCGCGGCTCGGGCGGGCGCACCTGCGGGCGCAGGTGAAGGACCCGTGGCTGCGGCGCCAGCTGACGCCGGACTTCCGCCCGGGGTGCAAGCGCATGCTGGTCTCCAGCGACTATTACCCCGCCCTGCAGCGCGACAACTGCAAGCTCATCGACTGGCCGATCGCCACGATGAGCCCGGCCGGTATCCGCACCAGTGACGGTATCGAGCATCACGTCGACTGCGTCGTGTTCGCCACCGGCTACGACGTCCATCTGACCGGACCCCCCTTCGCGATCACCGGGCTCGGCGGCCGGTCCCTGGCCGACGAATGGGCCGGCGGCGCACAGGCTTACAAGAGCATCAACGTGCACGGATATCCCAACCTGTTCGTCATGACCGGACCCAACTCCGGGCCGGGCCACAACTCGCTGCTGGTCTACATCGAGGGTCAGCTGGAGTACGCGGTGCGTGGCGTCACCGCCGTTCTCGACAACGACCTGCGCTATCTCGATGTGCGAGAAGGCGCCCAGCGCCGCCACAACGACAACATCCAGCGACGCCTCACCAAGACGACGTGGATGTCCGGCTGCCGCAGTTGGTACCTCACCAAGGACGGATACAACGGCTCGATGTACCCGGGTTTCGCGACGCAGTATCTTCGCCAGATGAGGGATTTCCGCTACCAGGATTACCAAGCGGTGGCGCGGCGCGCGCCTGCCGTCTCGCCGGGCTGAACGCATGGCACCCGACCGCCCGCTCGACCGTTCTCCGAGAGCCGAACCCGGCACCATCGCCAGCGTGCTGCACAATGTGCGGCGCGCGCCCAAGCGCGTTCGGCGCCAGTCGCGCGAATACCGGCAATTGATCGAGACGGCGGTCTCGCAGCTGTTCGACGCGGCGGTCCGTCATCCCCACGGCGACCCCGCATCCGGCGAATACCGGATCGACGACCTGGCCCGGCTGGCCGGCACCACCACCCGCAACATCCGGGTCTATCGCGATCGCGGGCTGCTCCCCCCGCCGTTGCGCGTCGGTCGCATCGCCTTGTTCAACGACACCCATCTGACCCGGCTGCGGCTGATCACCTCGATGCTGGACCGCGGATACACCATCGCGCACGTACGCGAAATGCTCAGCGCCTGGGAAGAAGGCAAGAATCTCGGCGACGTGCTCGGCCTGGAGACGGCGATCGTGGGCACCTGGACCACCGAGAAGCCAGAGACCATGCCGCTTGTCGACGCGCAGCGACTCGTCGACGATCCGGAGGCCTTCCAGCGCCTGGTGGCGCTGCAAGTCATCCGGGTCGACGGGGACCTCGCCACGGTCACCCGTCCGAAACTGATCGAAGCGTTCAACGAAATCCGTGGCTACGGCGTCAAATTGGAAAAACTGATCGACCTACACGAGCAGATCGTGCCCGAAATCGACAAGATCAGCGATCTGCTGGTGCGCGCCGGGGCCGAGCACGTGCTGGATCGCATCAAGCCGGGTGAGCCCCTTCCGGCGGATGCCGAAATCGCCGAGCTGATCACGATGCTGGTGCGCTTCCGGACTCAAGCCGTGGCCACCGTTACCGCCACACTCGCGTCGTCGATCGAGTCCAACATCGAGTCACTGGTGAGCCGCATCCTGTCCGACTATCTGGAGTCCAGCTCGTCGGCCTGAACGTCACGCCTCAGTGTCCGCTCAGGGTCAGCCGCCCCTCCGTCTCAAGCACTTTCCGCGCGGTGATCTTTTCGGTCTTGCGGGCCTCGCGCTCGAGATAGCGCTGCTTGGACTCCTCGAATTTGTCGGAAGCCTGCTCGAGCTCCTTGACCAGCACCGCCAGATCGTCGCGCATCCGCGCGGCCTCGCCGCTGAAGTCTTCGCGTTCGAAGATGCGCCAGTTTCTGAGCACCGGCATCACCACTTCGTCCAGATGGATGCGCGGGTCGTAGACGCCGCCGACGGCGATGACCACCGCCTTGCGCCGGAACTCCGGCACCGTGAACCCGGGCATCTTGAAGTTGCGCAAGATCCGGTGCACCGACTTCATCGCCTGGTTGGGGGCGATGTCCAGGCCCGCCGCGCTGACGTCCCGGTAGAAGATCATGTGCAGGTTCTCGTCGTGGGACACCCTGGCCATCAGCCGCTCGGCGATGGGGTCCTGGGAGGCCTTACCGGTATTGCGGTGGGAAACGCGGGTGGCCAGTTCCTGAAACGACACGTACATCACCGCGTCGAACAAGCTCTCGGCAAACATGTCGCCCTGCTGATTCTGCCCCGGGCTGAAGCCTCGGGTCATTTGCTCCATGCGCAGCTTTTCCAACGCCACCGGATCGACGGCGCGGGTGACCACCAGGTAGTCGCGCAGCGACGTGCTGTGCCTGGCCTCCTCGGCCGTCCAGCGGTTGACCCACTGCCCCCACGGGCCGTCCATGCTGAAGTTCATCGCGATCTCGCGGTGATACGAGGGCAAATTGTCCTCTGTCAGCAGGTTCTGCACCATCGCGACCTGCGCGACGTCGGGCAGCCGGGTGTCTCCGGGCTCCCAGTCCTGACCGTCCAGCGCATGGAAGTTCTTGCCGTCGGACCATGGGACGTAGTCGTGTGGATTCCACTCTTTGAACATCGAAAGGTGGCGGTTGAGCAGACCCTCGACCACAGGCTCCAGCTCGTGGAGTAGCTGCAGGTTTGTCAGATCTTTGGACACAAAGCCCTCCAGTTATGTGTGCCGTCAAGTAACGCACAATGTATCTGTGTCATACGGTTACATAAAGATGACACGCCGGAAACTGCGCCAACTAGGGCCAAAGGTCCCTATGGCGGAAAGGGGCTCAGTGCGCCGCGGTGACCTTCGCCACCACCGGTCAGACGATCAGCGGCGGGCAACCAGATACGGCGCGAGAGTGGAGAGCTTTTCGCAGGTCTCTTCGAATTCGCGCTCGGGCGTGGACTCTTCGATGATGCCGGCGCCCGCTCGCAGCCAGGCCTTGCCGTCGCGTTCGTAGGCCGCCCGCAGCGTCAGCGCCGCGTCCAGGCCGCCATCAGCCGAAAACATCACGACCGCTCCCGAATACAGTCCGCGCGGGCTCTCGTCGAGACGCAGGATCGCTTCGACGCCGTCGGCTTTCGGGATGCCCGATGCGGTGACGGCCGGGAAAAGCGCTTCCAGCACGTCCATCCGGTCGTTCGACGGATCCAGCCGCCCCCTGACCGTAGACCCGAGGTGCTGCACGCTCCCGCGCTCCCGCACCGTCATGAAGTCGGTGACCGCCACACTGCCGGGTGCGGCGATCTCGGTCATCTCCTGCAGCGAGCTCCGCACCGAAATCGCATGCTCGACAATCTCCTTGGAATTCGATTCCAGATCGTCGCGCGCCTGCCGGTCGCGCGCCACACCGCGGCCCAGCGCGCGGGTGCCCGCCAGGGGCTCGGTCACGACCATCCCGTCGTCGCGGACGGCCGCGACGAGTTCGGGGCTGTAGCCGAGCGCGCGAATCCCGCCCAGCCGCAACAGGAACGACCGCACCGGGGTGTTGTGTCGGCGACCCAGCCGGTAGGTGGACGGAAAGTCCAGCGCGAAGGGGATTTCCAGACAGCGGGAGAGGATCACCTTGTGGTAGCGGCCCGCCGCGATCTCGCCGACGGCGGACGCCACCCGATCGCGGTAGCCCGAAGGGTCGGCGGCAACATCAAGGGCGCGAGCCTTCCCCGCGTCGGGCACACCGTCGCCCAGCAAGCCGAGAACCGTATCGCGATGAACCGCGGTCGCGCCCCACAGCTGCACCTCCTCCCGGGTCACCACGATGCGAGTGCGCGGCCAGACCACGCGGGCCAGCGGCGTTCGTGGCGCCAGCCGCTGTTGCAGCCCATAGCGGTACAGACCGAACTCGAACGCAATCCAGCCGAGGAGTTGGTCGGTCTCGAGCAACAGCCTGTCGACGGCTTCGCCGAGAACGGGGCCGGGCCGCCCCGACCACTCTTGCCGCCGGGTCACCCCGTCCCGGATGACGCGCACCTCGTCGCTGTCGAGCTCGACCATCGCGCGCACACCACTGCCCAGCACCCATTGACCACTGCGCTCATACAGGACGTACTCCTCGCCGACCCGCTCGGGCAGCCGTGCGACCAGCTCTGCGGCCAAGTCGGCCGGGTCGACGTGCTCGGGAAGCGGAATCGGTGACGACGTGGAGCCGGCGGAACTCGTCTGAACGCTGACCTCGGTCACGGTTAGTAAATGTAGCCTAACCTATCTAACGGCGCGACGGCCGATCCCCGCCACGGTCGATCGCGCCCCGCCCGCCAGCCAAAACTCCCGTCGAGCTAAAGCGCCGGCCATCCCCCCGCCAACGCGCGCACCCGGACCTCGGCGCCCAGTCCGGTCTCCCGTTTCCGCAGCTGGCAGGGTGCGACGGGGGCCGTCGACGACGGCCCGCCCCGCCCACCAGGACATCGGCGACACCAAACGTTTCCCGACCGTTTACGTCGCGGCCGCACAGCTCCCGGCCGGCCGGCGGTGATGTCTCCTAAAATCGGTGTCTAACCGTGTGAACCCGCTGGCCGGGGGACCCCTGTGGGTGCGGTCGCTGGACAGCTCCGTCGGAGCGTGTAAAGGAGTGGCGTCATGGACTCCTGCGCGGACGTTCGAGGGTTGCTTCGGCCGGACGACGGGCGCATCGTGAATCGACCCGCCTGATCGCTCAGTGCCGGCCAACCATTTCGAGAGGAACACCATGTTCGTAATCCGCCTCGCGAACGGCGAAGAGGTTCAGGGTGGCGACGGGGACGAACTCGAGATCAATCAGGATACGGGTGTACTCACGGTTTCCCGCGTCGACGGATTCGAGGAAATCACCACCCATTACTCGCCAATGGCGTGGGTGTCGGTGACGCACCGGAAGAAGGGCGTCGGGGTGCGGCCGTCGCTGATTTCGTCGAATCATTGACCCCCTATTGGGCCCACAGCAAATACACAGGACCTTCACACCAAATCCACGCCTGCCTCGGCGCCGGCCCACGCTCGCAAGCCCGCCACGCGCGGGCCTCTGACCAGGCAGATTAGCCGCCTTCGGCCGCCTCAGATCGGTCCGACACGCTTAAACGTCGTGCTTTGCATTCGAGTGGCGGTTTGACACCTGCGGGGATAAATTTTGCACGGTCGTCGGGATGTTCGTGGTGGCTCCGCTTGCGGACGGTGCTTTCCCTGATCACCGCACTCATCGAGGAAGGCATCGGATGCTGCAAGAGTTTTGGCTCAACTTCACCCACAACCTGTTCAAGCCGCTCCTGCTCTTCTTCTACTTCGGGTTCCTCATTCCGATCCTGAAGGTGCGGTTCGAATTCCCGTATGTGATCTATCAGGGTCTGACGATGTACCTGCTGCTGGCCATCGGCTGGCACGGCGGAGAGGAACTCGCCAAGATCAGCGCCGGCAGCGTCGGGGTGATCGTGGGCTTCATGGTGTTGGGCTTCGTGCTCAACTTCGTCATCGGCGGCATCGCCTACCTGCTGCTGAATTGGCTGACCTCGCTTCGACGAATCGACCGGGCGACGGTCGCCGGGTATTACGGGTCGGACTCGGCGGGGACGTTCGCCACCTGCGTGGCCGTCCTGACGGCCGTCGGCATGGCGTTCAACGCCTACATGCCGGTCATGTTGGCGGTCATGGAGATTCCGGGCTGTCTGGTGGCGCTGTACTTCGTGGCGCGCCTTCGCCACCGCGGGATGGACGCGGCCGGGAACATGGAGGACGAGCCAGGCTACATCGCGCCGGTCAAGGTGGCCGTCGGGCCCGGCGCCGCAGCCATGCCTCCGCACGGCCAGAGCCTCGAGGAGGCCGAGCATGAGCGCGGGCTGGAGGAGGAGCTGGAGCTCTCCCTGGAAAAGCTCGACCATCCGGACTGGGAGCCCGAGAGCCCGCCTCACACCGCCGGCAAAAAGCCGCCCATCTTCTCCCGGGAGCTGTTCCAGGAGGTGTTCCTCAACCCCGGGCTCGTCCTGCTGATGGGTGGCATCATCATCGGCCTGGTGAGTGGGTTGCAGGGCCAGAAGGTGGTCGCCGACGACGACAAGTTCTTCGTCCTCGCCTTCCAGGGCGTTCTCTGTTTGTTCCTGCTCGAAATGGGCATGACCGCCTCCCGGAAGCTGAAGGACCTGCGAACGGCCGGCCCCGGTTTCATCTTCTTCGCCCTGCTGGCCCCGAACATCTTTGCTCCCCTCGGCATCCTGATCGCTCACATCTACTCCTCACTCACCCATGCCGATTTCAAGCCCGGCACCTACGTGCTCTTCGCGGTGCTCTGCGGCGCGGCCTCCTACATCGCCGTCCCGGCTGTCCAGCGGCTGGCGATCCCCGAAGCCAGCCCCACCCTGCCGTTGGCCGCATCGCTCGGTCTGACGTTCTCCTACAACGTCACCATCGGAATCCCGCTCTACATCGAGGTCAACCGGCTGATAGCCCACTGGTTCTAGGGTTCGCCCCGCCGGGACGATCGTCGGGACCGCCGAATCATCCTGGACCACAGCGCCTTTGACGTGTTCCGATGGCCCGCCGGGTAGGGTCCGATTCCGCTCGTTGTTAATTGTTCGTAAAGACGGGTTGAGTCGGGCCCCCCGAACCGGCGGGTTTCCACTAAGTTCGGTGACGCCGCGCGTCGGTTGCCGTCCCGCGCAGGGCCCGACTGCGTCGCCGGGAGGCGTACATGCTCTACGAGTTGTGGCAGAACTTCATCCACAATCTCTTCAAGCCGCTGTTGCTGTTCTTCTATTTCGGGTTCCTGATCCCGATCCTGAAGGTGCGATTCGAATTCCCCTATGTGATCTATCAGGGCCTGACCATGTACCTGCTGGTGGCCATCGGCTGGCAGGGCGGTGAGGAACTGGCGAAGGTGAAACCGGCCGACATCGACAACATCGCCGGGTTCGTCGCTCTGGGCTTCGCGCTGAACGTCGTCGTCGGCGCGCTCACCTACTTCCTGCTCAGATACCTGACACGGCTGCGGCGCGTCGACCGGGCGGCGGTCGCCGGCTACTACGGATCCGACTCGGCGGGCACCTTCGCGACCTGCGTTGCCGTCCTGGCCGGCCTCAGGATCGCCTTCGACGCCTACATGCCGGTCCTGCTGGCGTTCATGGAGATTCCCGGATGTCTGGTGGCGCTCTACCTGGTGGCCCGGCTGCGGCACCGGGGGATGGACGAGGCCGGGTTCATGCCGGACGAACACGGCTACACCGCACCCGTAGCGGTGGGGCCGGGAGTGGCCGAGCAGCGGGAACGGGCCGAGGGAGACGACGACGTCGAACGCGGGATCGAGGAGGAGCTGGCCCTCTCGCTGGAAAAGCAAGAGCATCCCGAGTGGCACGAGGCCAACCCGCAGCGCAAGAACGCGCCACTGATGTCGGGCGCGATCTTGCAGGAAGTGTTTCTCAACCCCGGACTGATCCTCCTCGTCGGTGGTATCGCCATCGGTTTCATCGGCGCGCTGCAGGGCCAGAAGGTGGTGCACGACCAGAACGAGCTTTTCGTCGCGGCGTTTCAGGGGGTGCTGTGTTTGTTCCTGCTCGAGATGGGCATGACGGCGTCCCGCAAGCTGCGGGATCTCAGACTGGCGGGCAGCGGGTTCATCGTCTTCGGTTTGTTGGCGCCCAACTTGTTTGCGCTACTGGGTATCGTGGGCGCCTACTGCTACGCGAACCTCACGGACACCCACTTTCAGCCGGGTACCTATGTGCTGTTCGCGGTCTTGTGCAGCTCGGCGTCCTACATCACGCTTCCCGCGGTCCAGCGGTTGGGCATCCCCGAGGCGAGCCCGACGCTGCCACTCGCGGCGGCGCTGGGTCTGACGTTCTCCTACACCGTCACCATCGGGATTCCGCTCTACATCGAGATCAATCGGGCAGTCGCGCACTGGTTTCCGGCGAGTTGAGTACTAGCCCAGGACCGTGCGCACCACCGCGTCGGCCAGCAGCCGTCCGCGCGGTGTGAGGACGAGCCGGTCGGCGTCGGACACCAGCAACCCGTCCGCGACCGCACCTTGGGCGCGCTCTTGTTCGACGGGGCTCAACACTGCGCGCGGAAGCCCCTGGCGCAGTCGGGTTTTCAACAACACGTCTTCGGTGTGCAGGGCGTCGGCGTCCAACCGCTCGAATCCGCCCACCGGCAATGCGGCACCGGCCAGCGTCTCCGCGTAGGCGTTGGGATGCTTGACGTTCCACCAGCGGGTGGCGCCGACGTGGCCATGGGCTCCCGGCCCTGCGCCCCACCACTGACCACCGTCCCAATAGCCGAGGTTGTGCCGGCACTCACCGCCTGGCCGCGACCAGTTGGACACCTCGTACCACGACATGCCGGCCTCGGACAGCCGGGCATCGAGCAACTCGTAGCGGTGCGCCAGCACATCGTCGTCGGGGGCCGCCAGCTCGCCGCGCCGCACCCGTCGGGCCAGCGCGGTCCCTTCCTCGACGACCAGCGCGTAGGCGGACACGTGATCGACACCGGTGTCGATCGCCGTGTCGACCGAGCGCAGCAGATCGTCGTCGGACTCCCCCGGCGTCCCATAGATCAGGTCGAGGCTGACGTGTTCGAAGCCGGCGTCCAACGCTTCGCGGGCGGCGGCCGCCGACCTGTTCGGCGTGTGGATGCGGTCGAGTACCCCCAGCACCCGCGGTGACACCGACTGCATGCCCAGCGACACCCGCGTATAGCCGGCCGCCCGGACGGCGTCGAAGAAGTCCGGCCAGGCCGACTCGGGGTTGGCCTCGGTGGTGACCTCGGCGTCGGGTGCCAGCGCGAAGTGCTCGCGCACCATGTCCAGGATCGTCGCCACCCGCGTGCCGCCCAACAGCGACGGTGTCCCTCCCCCGACGAACACCGTGTTCACCGTCGGCCCGGAAAGCCGCTCGGCGGCCAGCTTCAGCTCCGTCCGCAGCGCCGCCAGCCAGGCGTCGGGGTTCACGCCACCCAACTCGGCAGGAGTGTAGGTGTTGAAATCGCAATAGCCGCAACGTGTTATGCAGAACGGAACATGGATGTACATCCCGAACGGGCGCCCGGGGACGGGCTGCAGATCGGGCAGCTCGACCGGTTCCTCGCGAAGTGCCATGCCAAATCTTCCCACGGTGCGCCCGTCGCGGCCGGGGGTCGATCCGGCCGACGAAATTCCGGGTGTTCTTACCGGGGCGGCCGATTTAATCGGGGTTTCGCTCACCGTGAGCCGATATTTGACCTGGTGACATGGGCCCCGATCGGGCATGGCACAATGGGTGCGTGACCGTCGCTCAGCCCAGCCTTCGCATTGCGCTCGTGGCGCGGCGGCACATTGATCTCAAGCGTGTTTGCAGCTGTTGCTGTCTCCCTTGATGTCGTAGACCCGCCCACCTGTACGTCCAGCTGGCATCGGATCTGCGCCGCCGATACCACCGGTGAGCTGCGCTTTCATGCCTGCGATGTCGAAAAGGAGACCTTTTCCAATGACCACCGCCCGACCCGCTGGGTCCCCGAATAAGGCCCGCAACGAGGGCCAGTGGGCGCTGGGAGACCGGGCACCGCTCAATCCCAACGAAGAGATGAAGCAGGCCGGCGCCCCCCTCGACGTGCGCGAGCGCATCGAGAATGTCTACGCCAAGGCCGGGTTCGACAGCATCGACAAGAGTGACCTGCGCGGGCGCTTTCGCTGGTGGGGGCTCTACACCCAGCGCGAACAGGGCTACGACGGCACGTTCACCGGTGACGAGAACGCCGATCTGCTCGAGGCCAAGTACTTCATGATGCGGGTGCGCTGCGACGGCGGCGCGCTGTCGGCCGCGGCGCTGCGCACGGTCGGGCACATCTCGACCGAGTTCGGTCGCGACACCGCCGACATCTCCGACCGGCAGAACGTGCAGATGCACTGGATCGAGGTCGAGAACGTCCCGGAAATCTGGCGGCGCCTCGCCGAGGTCGGCCTGCAGACCGCCGAGGCGTGCGGTGACTGCCCCCGCGTCATCCTGGGTTCGCCGCTGGCCGGTGAGTCGCTCGACGAGGTAATCGACCCCACCTGGGCGATCGACGAGATCGTGCGCCGCTACATCGGCAGGCCGGACTTCGCCGACCTGCCGCGCAAGTACAAGACCGCAATCTCGGGTCTGCAGGATGTCGCGCACGAGATCAACGACATCGCCTTCATCGGGGTCAACCACCCCGAGCACGGGCCCGGCCTGGACCTGTGGGTCGGCGGCGGCCTGTCCACCAACCCGATGCTGGCCCAGCGGGTCGGCGCCTGGGTGCCGCTGAACGAGGTGCCCGAGGTCTGGGAGGCCGTGACCTCGATATTCCGCGACTACGGCTACCGCCGGCTGCGGTCCAAGGCGCGGCTGAAGTTCCTGATCAAGGACTGGGGCATAGCAAAATTCCGCGAGGTGCTCGAAACGGAGTACCTCAAGCGGCCGCTGATCGACGGCCCGGCCCCCGAGCCGCTCAAGCATCCGATCGATCACATCGGGGTGCAACGGCTCAAGAACGGGCTCAACGCGGTCGGGGCCGCTCCGATCGCCGGCCGGGTCTCGGGCACCATCCTCTCGGCGGTCGCCGACCTGATGGACCGGGCCGGCTCCGACCGGATCCGGTTCACCCCGTACCAGAAGCTGGTCATCCTCGACATCGCCGACGACAAACTCGACGAGGTGCTCGCAGGCCTGGAGGCGCTCGGGCTGCAGACCACGCCTTCGCATTGGCGGCGAAACCTGATGGCGTGCACGGGCATCGAATACTGCAAGCTGTCGTTCGCCGAAACCCGGGGCAAGGCGCAGGTCTTGGTCCCCGAGCTGGAACGCCGGCTCGAGGACGTCAACGCCGCGCTCGACGTGCCGATCACGGTCAACATCAACGGTTGTCCTAACTCGTGCGCGCGAATTCAGGTGGCCGACATCGGCTTTAAGGGCCAAATGGTCGATGACGGTCATGGGGGCTCCGTCGAGGGCTTTCAGGTGCACCTGGGGGGCAGCCTCGGGCTGGACAGCGGATTCGGGCGAAAGCTGCGCCAGCACAAGGTCACCAGCGACGAGCTGGGTGACTATATCGATCGGGTGGTACGCAACTTCATCAAACACCGCAGTGCGGGAGAACGGTTCGCGCAGTGGGCGATTCGGGCAGATGAGGACGATTTACGATGAGTGGACAAGCAACGAAACGGACCGAGGCGCAACTGCGGGACCTGGCGGCGCGGGGTGCCGCGGAGCTCGAGGGCGCCAGCGCCATCGAGGTTCTGCGCTGGACCGACGAGACCTTCGGCGGAGTCAACGGGCCGCGCGGCTGGGCCACCTGCAACTACGTGCTGACGTCGAGCATGCAGGAGGCCGTGTTGATAGACCTGGCGTCCAAGGTCCGGCCGGGTGTGCCGGTCGTCTTCCTGGACACCGGCTACCACTTCGCCGAAACCATCGGAACCCGGGACGCGGTCGAATCGGTGTACGACATTCACGTGTTGAACATCACGCCCGAGCAGACGGTGGCCGAGCAGGACCAGCTGCTGGGCAAGAACCTGTTCTCCCGGGATCCGGGCGAGTGCTGCCGGTTGCGCAAGGTCGTGCCCCTGCGCCGAGCCTTGAGCGGGTACTCCGCCTGGGTGACCGGGCTGCGCCGCAGCGAGGCGAAGACGCGTGCCAACGCCCCGGTGATCGGTTTCGACGAGGGCTTCAAGCTGGTGAAGATCAACCCGCTGGCGACGTGGACCGACGAGGACATGCAGAACTACATCGACGAGCACGGTGTGCTGGTCAATCCGCTTGTCTACGACGGGTATCCGTCCATCGGCTGCGAACCGTGCACGGCCAAACCGCTGGCCGGGGCGGACCCGCGCAGTGGGCGCTGGCAGGGGCTGGCCAAGACCGAGTGCGGGCTGCACGCGTAGCCGGCGAAATCGCTTGATTCAGGCCGGCGTCAGCGTGGTCTGATCTTCGCCGGCGGGGCCGTCGCCGCGGTCGGCCGTCGCCTGATCGGCGATGAACGGCATTCGGGTCGCGCGCACGTAGACGGTGTCGCCCTCGCTCAGGGCCAGCGCCTCGGCGTCGCCGCGGGTGATCTGCGCGGTGAAGGGGCCGCCGGTGGCGGCGCTGGTCAATTCCACCCGCACCTCGAAGCCGAGCACGACCACGCGGTCGACGGTGGCGCGCACCACCCCGATCGATTCCGCGGTGCCGTCCCCGCCCGCAATCGCCATCTCGGGGTTGCGGCCCACCCGGATGTCATGTGGCCGAACCAGATTCCCGTTCAGGGTGGACACCGCCCCGAGAAACGACATCACGAAGGCGTTCGCCGGCGCGTCGTAGACCTCGGTCGGCGATCCCACCTGCTCGATGCGACCGTGATTGAGCACGGCGATCCGGTCGGCGACATCCAGGGCCTCCGCCTGGTCGTGGGTGACCAGCACTGTGGTCACGTGCACCTCGTCGTGCAGGCGGCGCAACCACGCGCGCAGGTCCTCACGCACCTTGGCGTCCAGGGCGCCGAACGGCTCGTCGAGCAGCAGCACCTGCGGGTCGACGGCCAGGGCCCGCGCGAGCGCCATCCGCTGTCGTTGGCCACCGGAGAGCTGGTTGGGGTAGCGATTTTGAAATCCGCTCAGCCCCACCACTTCCAGCAGGTTGTCGACCTTGGCCTTGACCTCGGCCTTGGGCCGCTTGCGGATCTTCAACCCGTAGGCGACGTTGTCGCGAACGGTGAGGTGCTTGAACGCCGCATAGTGCTGGAACACGAAACCGATGCCCCGTCGCTGCGGCGGCACCCGCGTGACGTCCGAGCCGTTGATCGTGATCGTTCCGCTGTCGGGCTGGTCGAGCCCGGCGATGGCACGCAGCAGGGTCGATTTACCGGAACCGCTGGGACCCAACAGTGCCGTCAGCGAACCGGAGGGCACGACGAAGTCGACGTTGTCCAAGGCCACGAAGTCGCCGTAGCGCTTGTAGGCGTTGCGCACGACGATCGCGTGGTCGACGGGGCCGTTGTTGTCGTCAGTCATCTACGAGTCTCCATGTCAGGCCTACCTCGCCGCTCGTACTCGGCGGACATCCAGAATCACTTGGAAGATCAGGACCAACACCGCAACACCCATCAGCAGCGTGGACAGCGCGTACGCCCCGTACTCGGCGCCGCGGTTGTACCGATCCGACACCAGCAACGTCAGGGTTTGCGACTTACCCGGCAGGTTCGACGACACGATGATGACGGCACCGTATTCGCCGAGGGTGCGCGCGACGGTCAGCACGATGCCGTAGGTCAGGCCCCATCGGATCGATGGCAGGGTGATCCGCCAGAAGGTCTGCCACCAGCCCGATCCCAGCGTTGCGGCGGCCTCTTCCTGGTCGGTGCCCAGTTCGTGCAGCACCGGTTCCACCTCCCGGACGACAAACGGCAGGGTGACGAAGATGCTGGCAAGCACGATGCCGGGCAGCCCGAAGATGATCTTGAACCCGAGGTCCTTCTCGACGAAGCCGAACGCGCCGGCCGAACCCCACAACAGGATCAGGGCCACGCCCACGATGACCGGCGACACCGCGAAAGGCAGATCGATGACCGCCTGGAGCACGCCCTTGCCACGAAACCGGTTGCGGGCGAGCACCAAAGCGGTCGGAATGCCGAAAACCACGTTCAGCGGCACCACGATGGCGACGACCAGCAGGGTCAGGTTCAGCGCCGATATCGCCGCGGGCGTGCTCACCCAGTCGAAGAACTGACCCAACCCCGGCCGGAAGGTCCGCCACAGGATCAGGGCCACCGGGACAACCAGCAGAACGAAAAGGTACGTGAGCGCGATGAATCGGATCAGGTATCGGACCCTGGGACTCAGCGTCACGCGGCCAGCTCCTCACGCTTGGCCGCGCGCCCACCCACGACCCTCAGCAGGAAGAGCACGACGAACGAGATCGACAGCAACACGATGGATATCGCGGCGGCACCGGTGCGGTCATCGTTCTCGATCAGGGTCCGTATCCATTGCGAGGACACTTCGGTCTTGCCGGGCACCGCACCACCGATCAGCACCACCGACCCGAACTCGCCGATCGCGCGCGAGAACGCCAGGCCCGCACCGGACATCAGCGCGGGCGTCAAAGACGGCAGCACGACCGAGGTGAAGATCTTGGGAGCGGTGGCACCCAACGACGCCGCCGCCTCCTCGGTCTCCCGATCGATCTCCAGCAGCACCGGCTGCACCGCGCGCACCACGAACGGCAGGGTGACGAAGGCCAGCGCCACCGCCACGCCCCACGCCGTGTGCTGCAGATGCAGACCCACCGGGCTGTTGTTGCCGTAGAGGGCCAGCATCACCAGGCTGGCGACGATGGTGGGCAGCGCGAACGGCAGGTCGATGATCGCGTCGACCAGCCGCTTGCCGACGAAGTCGTCCCGCACCAGCACCCAGGCGATGACCAGACCGAAGACCAGGTTCACCAACGCGACCCCGGCGGAGATGGTCAGCGTCACCCGGAACGACTCCACGGCGGCGTTGGAGGTGACCGCCAACCAGAACGCGTGCCAGCCGCCGCCGGCGGCCTGCCACGCGATGGCGGCCAGCGGCAGCAGCACGATGACCGAGAGCCACAGCGTGGCCACGCCCACCCGCAAAGACGTCGCGTTCCCGCGGGACGCCCGCCGGCCGTCCGCCGGGCGGCGCCCGTCGCCGCCCAGCTCGGGCCCGACCGCCCGGGGACCGGGCGTGAGCGCGGCCGTCATCCCGTGGCCTGCGTATAGATCTTGGTGATGCTGCCGGTGGTCTTGTCGAACAACTGCGGGTCCGTCGTCGACCAACCCCCGAGGTCGGCGATCGTCCACAGTTTCGCGGGCGCCGGGAACTGGCCGCGAAACTCGGCCGCGACGGCCGGGTCGACCGGCCGAAAGCCGGCCTGCGCCCACACCTTCTGCGCCGTGGCCGTGTACTGGAAGTTCTTGAAGGCGACCGCGGCGTCCAGGTGTGCGCTGGTGCTCACCACCGCGACCGGATTATCGATCTTGAACGTCTGCGGCGGGTTGATGTGCTCGACCGGCTTGCCCGCACGCTCCGTCGCGATCGCTTCGTTCTCGTAACTGATCAACACGTCCCCACTGCCCTGGACGAACACATCGGTAGCCTCCCGTCCCGAACCCGGACGCAGCTTGACGTGTTCGTGCACCAGCTTGCTGATGAAGTCGACGCCGGCCTGCGGGTTGCTGCCGCCTTCGCTCTTGACCGCGTACGGCGCCAGCAGATTCCACTTGGCCGACCCCGAACTCAGCGGACTGGGGGTGATGACCTCCACGCCAGGCCGCAGCAGATCGTCCCAGTCCTTGATGTTCTTCGGATTGCCCTTGCGCACCAACAACGTCACCACCGACCCGAACGGAATTCCCTTGGTGGCGTCGGTATTCCAATCTTTCGAGATCTTTCCGGCTTTCACCAGCCGGGTGATGTCCGGTTCGACGGAGAAGTTCACGATGTCGGCCGGCTTGCCGTCGAGGACACCGCGTGATTGGTCACCGGAGGCGCCGTAGGAGGTGATCACCTGCACGCCCTTGCCCTCGTCGGCGGCGTTGAACGCCGGGATCACCTTGCTCCAGCCGGGTTCTGGGACCGAATAGGCGACCAGCGTGATGCTCGTGCGCGCGTTGGCCGGCCCGCCCCCGCCGACGACATCGCTGGGACCGCCGCTGCACCCGGCCACGACAGCGACGGTCAGGGCGAACGTGACCATCGACCGCCAACGGGGTGCGATGTCGTTGAGCATTCGGGCCTTCCAGGACGGGGACTTAAGGAGACAGCGGTCCCGATGCTGCGGAAAGGCGCCTCATCCGACGGGAGATATCACAAACCCCATACCAGACCGCACACGGGTTTGGCAGTCAGCGACAACAGTGCACGAAGACATGGCGCTCCACGACACCCGATGTCACCTGCATGGCGGGAAGCCTAACAGGAATCGGTGGGGCCGCCACCGCTCGAGTGCCTGGCGGGCGGCCTGCATGCTCAGTGCGTCAGCAACCACGCGACGATCACCAGTACCACGAGCGCGACGAGAATCAACGTCACGTGTGACCGAGGCATGAGCGCTACCCGGGCGCCTCACCGGCGTGGCGGGCACGACGCATCAGGGCGATGCCCTTGCCGAGCAACCCATCGAGCAGGCCCGCCGTGACCGCGGCGACCAAGAGCACGACCGGCATCACCACCATGGCCTGGAGTACGAAAGCGAGCCCGGAAAGCCACAGCTCGTTGCCGTCCCACCAATTCAGGAACGCGGTCACGGGCTCACCCTATTCGGCCTTGCGCCGGAAAACCAATGTGCCAAGATCGGCGCATGGCTGCCCCGTCGTCCGCGCCCGAGTCGACGGCCTGCCTCATCGCCGGCGGGGGCCCGGCGGGCATGGTGCTGGGGTTGCTGCTGGCCCGCGCCGGTGTTGACGTCACGGTGATGGAAAAGCACGCCGACTTCCTGCGCGACTTCCGCGGGGACACGGTGCACGCGAGCACCCTGGGACTGCTCGACGAACTGGGATTGGGCGGGCGGTTCGCGCAGATTCCGCATCGGCTCATCGACACCGTCCACATGGAGATACAGAACGCGCCGCTGGCGCTCGACCTGACCCGCCTCCCGGGCGCGCACAAGCACATCGCCCTGGTGCCGCAATGGGACTTCCTGGAGCTGCTGGCCACCGCCGCGGAGGCCGAGCCGACCTTCCGGCTGTTGCGCAGCACGGAGGTCACCGGCGTCATCCGCGACGCCGACCGAGTCGTCGGCGTCACCTACCGTGACCAGGCCGGTGAGGCGAAAAGCATGCGCGCCGAGCTGACCGTGGCCTGCGACGGTCGCTCGTCCACGGTGCGTTCGGCGCTGGGCCTGGATCCGCACAGTTTCGGCGCGCCGATGGACGTGTGGTGGTTCCGGCTGCCCCGCCAACCCGGCGACCCACGCGGACTGGCCGGCGTGCTGCGGGCCGGACACGCGGTCATCGTGATCGACCGCGGCGATTACTACCAGATCGCTTACATCATCCCGAAGGGGACCGACGCCCGGCTGAGGTCGCAAGGCATCGAATCGCTGCACCGGGCGCTGGTCGGCATGGTGCCCTGGCTCGGAGACCGCGTGCAGACGCTGACGTCGTTCGATGACGTGAAACTGCTTGACGTACAACTGAATCGGCTTCGGCGCTGGTATGCCGGCGGCGTCCTGTTCATCGGCGACTCCGCGCACGCGATGTCACCGGTCGGCGGCGTCGGGATCAACCTTGCGGTGGCCGACGCGGTGGCCGCCGCGCGCATCCTGGCGGGCGCGTTGCACGCGGGTCGGGTGCCCACCTGGCGGTTGGCGCGCGTGCAGGCGCGTCGTTGGCTTCCCACGGTGCTGCTGCAGACGGCACAACGGGTGATCCACGCCAACGTGATCGCCGCGGCGGTCAGCGGAAACGAACATCGCGCGCCCCTGGGTGTGCGGCTGGTGGGCCGGTCCGCGGCGATGGGGCGGCTGGCCGGCTACCTCGTTGCCATCGGTCCGCTGCCCGAGCACGCGCCGGGGTTTGCCCGACGCCGAGATTGAACCAGACGGACGCCACGTGGGCGAAAGAATGGACGCCGGGCCGCTCAACAGATGATGATGTCGGGATGGTTTTGCACGCCCAGCCCGATGACCAGCCCGCCGACGCCATGCCCGAGGAGGCGTTCCAGGCGGCCCCGGCGGTCCTGCCCTCGCCCATCGACTTCAGCGCGCCGGCGCCGCTCGCTTCCAGCGCGGCACTGCGGAACCCGTTTCCGCCGATCGCCGACTACGCGTTTCTGTCGGACTGGGAGACGACGTGCCTGATCTCCCCCGCGGGATCGGTCGAATGGCTGTGCGTGCCTCGGCCGGACTCCCCCAGCGTGTTCGGTGCCATCCTGGATCGCAGCGCCGGCCACTTCCGGCTCGGGCCCTACGGCGTCTCGGTGCCCTCGGCCCGCCGCTACCTGCCCGGCAGCCTGATCATGGAGACCACGTGGCAAACCCACACCGGGTGGTTGATCGTGCGTGACGCGCTGGTGATGGGACCGTGGCACGACATCGAGCGCCGATCGCGGACCCATCGCCGCACCCCGATGGACTGGGACGCCGAGCACATCCTGTTGCGCACGGTGCGCTGCGTCAGCGGGACCGTCGAGCTGATGATGAGCTGCGAGCCGGCGTTCGACTACCACCGCGTCGGTGCCACCTGGGAATACTCGGCCAACGCCTACGGCGAGGCCATCGCGCGGGCCGCCAAGCAGCCCGACGCCCACCCGACGCTGCGGCTCACCACGAACCTGCGGATCGGGCTGGAGGGGCGCGAAGCGCGCGCACGCACGCGGATGAAGGAGGGGGACGACGTGTTCGTCGCCCTGAGCTGGACCAAGCACCCGGCACCGCAGACCTACGAAGAGGCCGCGGACAAGATGTGGCAGACCACCGAGTGTTGGCGGCAGTGGATCAACATCGGCAACTTCCCCGACCACCCCTGGCGGGCGTACCTGCAGCGCAGCGCGCTCACGTTGAAGGGTCTGACGTACTCGCCCACCGGGGCGCTGCTGGCGGCCGCGACCACGTCGCTGCCGGAAACGCCGCAGGGCGAACGCAATTGGGACTACCGCTACGCGTGGGTGCGTGATTCGACGTTCGCGTTGTGGGGCCTCTACACGCTGGGTCTGGACCGCGAGGCAGACGACTTCTTTGCGTTCATCGCCGACGTCTCCGGCGCCAACAGCAACGAACGGCACCCGCTGCAGGTGATGTACGGCGTGGGCGGCGAACGCAGCCTGGTCGAAGAGGAGCTGCACCACCTGTCGGGTTATGACCATGCGCGGCCGGTGCGCATCGGCAACGGCGCCTACGACCAGGTCCAGCACGACATCTGGGGCTCGATCCTCGATTCGTTCTACCTGCACTGCAAGTCCCGCGAACAGATCCCGGAGAGCCTGTGGCCGGTGCTGAAGAAGCAGGTGGAAGAGGCCATCAAGCACTGGCGGGAGCCCGACCGGGGCATCTGGGAGGTCCGTGGCGAACCCCAGCACTTCACGTCGTCGAAGGTGATGTGCTGGGTGGCGCTCGACCGCGGGGCGAAGCTCGCCGAGCGCCAGGGCGAGAAGAGCTATGCCCAGCAGTGGCGGGCCATCGCCGAGGAGATCAAGCAGGACATTTTGGAGCACGGGGTGGATTCTCGCGGGGTGTTCACCCAGCGCTATGGCAGCGACGCGCTGGACGCCTCGCTGCTGCTGGTGGTGCTGACCCGCTTCCTGCCGCCCGACGACCCCCGGGTGCGCAACACGGTGCTGGCCATCGCCGACGAGCTCACCCAGGAAGGCCTGGTGCTGCGCTACCGGGTCGAGCAGACCGACGACGGGCTGGCCGGCGAGGAGGGCACGTTCACGATCTGCTCGTTCTGGCTGGTGTCGGCGCTGGTGGAGATCGGCGAGGTGGCGCGGGCCAAGCGCTTGTGCGAGCGGCTGCTGTCCTACGCCAGCCCGTTGCACCTCTACGCCGAGGAGATCGAGCCGCGGACCGGCCGGCACCTGGGTAACTTCCCGCAGGCGTTCACCCACCTGGCGTTGATCAACGCCGTGGTGCACGTGATTCGCGCCGAGGAGGAGGCCGACGGGTCCGGGATGTTCCAGCCGGCCAACGCGCCGATGTAGGAGCGGCGATCGCGAGCGCGGCCGTCAGGCCGGGCGAAGCGGGTCGCCGCCGTTGCTGTAGTCGCGATCGCGAGCGCGGCCGTCAGGCCGGGCGAAGCGGGTCGCCGCCGTTGGTGTAGTCGCGATCGCGAGCGCGGCCGTCAGGCCGGGCGAAGCGGGTCGCCGCCGTTGCTGTGGTGGCGGGTCAGCTCAGTGCGCTCACTTTGTCCCGCATGACTTGGGCGATGTCCAGCGCGCTGGAGTTCACGTCCCCCTGCGCGTCCGGTGACGCGCCGGGTGTGCCGAAGAAGTCGACTTCGACTTCGATCAGGCAGTTGTCCCGCACGCCGACGGCCCTGGCGGCGGGAAGCGATGGGGGCGAGAACAGGGTGGGTGTGTTCCATCGCATCGAAATCGTCGCAGCGACAACGGAAACGGCGTTCTGTACGTGACTGACTTGCACTTTCAGCGGCAGACTTCCGCCCGAAATGGGCACCGTCTTACCGTCGCATTCCTGCCACTGCCTCGAGACGCTGGCGAACAGGGCGTTGGCTACGGCGGCGGTGGGCAAGCTGATCGCGGCCTCTTGCACCCTGGTCACCGTCACGGCGGACCCGGCATCGGGCCGCCAGGTCGTGAGCGCAAAGCCTTTCACATTGGCGGACCGGTAGGCACCCGCCTGCATCATCACCGCCACTGCGAGGCAACTGTCGGACCACCCCGCGCCCGTACCCGCCAACAGCTCGGGGCCCCCGACAAGCGGCGGGAAACGCGGGTCGGGCTCCAGCGGTTGCTTGACGATGCGGGATAGCGCGCTCCTGCCCAACAGCACCCGATTGAGGGCCTGCCCGTCGAGGGATCGCGGCGTGAGGTTCGCTGGTGGCCGCGCCGCGCCGGCGACCGTGACGGAGCAACCCGTCGCCAACATCAAGACGACCAGAAGCGCTGCCGCACAACAACGTCGACCCCGACCGCGGCGCTTATCGGACAACGCGGCGACAGACGCGGGCCGCGGCACTTCAATGCGACGAATACTTCCCATGAGCTTTTCGGCTACCTCTCACCCCCACCGAGTTTAGGTTTCGCGACACCACCAAGACGGCACGTACACGTCAACACAGCCCAACCCCAGAAAAGTCCCAGCCTGGTGCCAGCTGCGCGTCAGCTCAACGCGCTGACCTTGTCCATCAGCGCGTGCGCGATGTCGATGGCGCTGTGGTGTACGTCACCGGTTCCCTCGTCCCTCGGTTGCGTCGCGCCGAAGAACGCGACGTCGACTTCGACGAGGCAGTTCCCCCGAATGCCGAGCGCGCGCGCTTCGGGGCGCGGTCCGCTGGACGGTAGGCCGGGCAACTGGGTATCGATCGAAAGGGTCGCACCCACAACCGAATCGGTGACGCGCACGTCGGAGATGTTGTCGGAGAAGACGATTGCGGGGCGGTCGGTGATGATGCTGGGACGCCCGATGGTCACGGTGGTGCCGTCGCAGTCGCGCCACTGCTGGGTGAACTGCTGGAACAACGCGGCGGCCCCACCGGCGCTGGACAGGGCGACCACGCCCTCGGCCACGCTGATCACCTTCGCCGGCCCGCGCAGGTTCCACCACGTCTCCCGCGCCGCGTTCTTGACGTCGCCGGATTGGTAGGCGTTCTTGACCATCATGGAGGTGACGCCGATGCAGTTGAGGGGTGAGACCGCCCCGAACGCGGGCGGCAACACCTCGGGCCCGCCGAAGCGCCCCGGAAGTTCGGTCTTGGCCACGAAGGACTGACCGAGCAGCTTCGACAGCTCGCCGTCGTCGAGGAGCACCTTCTTGACGGCCTGCCCGGTGACCGGGTGGGGCTTCAAACCCGGCGCGGGGCGCGCGGTGCCGGCGACGGTGCAGCCGGTGGCCAGCGCTACGACGGCCAGGCAGGCGAGGACGATGCGGCCGGTTCTCATCAGTTGTTGCTCGAGACTTTTCGCAACATCGCCTCGACGACGTCGATGGCCCTGCTCCCGGCTTGCACATGCGGGCCGTCGGCGACTTTGACGTCGGCGACGACATCGGCGCGCACGCCCACGGCCCGCTCGTCCGGGGCCGGCCCAGTGTGATGGTTGTCCCACGCGCTGACGGTCGCCGACAGGACCGGCCCGTCGACGCGGATACCGGTCGCCTTGGAATACAACTCGGTGTTGCTCGAGTCGTGGGTGTACATCGTGACGGTGACGCCCTCACAGCGTTGCCATTGCGTGACGAACGACGCGAAGAGCCGTTGCGCGTCGGCCGGCGACGCCAGCTTGATCGCCGCCGCCGTAGCACTGGACACCGCCACGCCGGAGTCGTAGTTCCAGTAGTCCTCCGTCGCGACGGCACGGACGTGGCCGGGTTCGTAGACGATGCGCATCGCCGGCGCGACGAGCCCGAGACATTCGATGGGTGCGGCGCCGCCGCTGTCGCGAATCCCGTTGGGCAGCATATCGATATCTCCAACCAACGGGGGGGCGTGTGGCGGCAGCTGGTTGCCGACGGCCGCGCTGACCTCCTCGGTGTCCGGCAGGATTTGCTCGAGCGGCAGCGCTGCTCCGCCGAGATGCCCGGCGCGCGTGGCCGTGCCGGTGACGGTCGTGACGCATCCGGTGCTCAGCAGGCCGATACCAGCCACAGCAGCGGCCCGCGTGAGCATCACGGCTACTTCTTGCCCTTCTCACCCGCGGCGTCGGTGGACAGCGCCGCCACGAAGGCCTCCTGCGGCACGTCGACCCGCCCGATGGTCTTCATCCGCTTCTTGCCCTCCTTCTGCTTCTCCAGCAGTTTGCGCTTGCGGGTGATGTCCCCGCCGTAGCACTTGGACAGCACGTCCTTGCGGATCGCCCGAATGTTCTCGCGGGCAATGATTTTCGATCCGATGGCCGCCTGCACCGGCACCTCGAACTGCTGGCGCGGAATCAGCTCTTTGAGCTTGGTGGTCATCTTGTTGCCGTACGCCGATGCCCCGTCTTTGTGGACGATCGCGCTGAACGCGTCGACGGCCTCGCCCTGCAGAAGGATGTCGACCTTGACCAGTTGGGCCTCCTGCTCGCCGGCCTCCTCGTAGTCGAGGCTGGCGTAGCCGCGGGTTCGCGACTTCAGCGAGTCGAAGAAGTCGAAGATGATCTCGCCGAGCGGCATGGTGTAGCGCAGTTCGACCCGCTCGGGTGAGAGGTAGTCCATGCCACCCAGCTCGCCGCGGCGCGACTGGCAAAGCTCCATGATGGTGCCGATGAACTCGCTGGGCGCGATGATGGTGGTCTTGACGACGGGCTCGTAAACCGTGCGGACCTTGCCCTCGGGCCAATCGGACGGGTTGGTCACGATGATCTCCGTCTCGTCTTCCTTGATGACGCGGTAGACGACGTTGGGTGACGTCGAGATCAGGTCCAGATCGAACTCGCGTTCCAGGCGTTCGCGGGTGATCTCCATGTGCAGCAGGCCCAGGAAGCCGCACCGGAACCCGAAGCCCAGCGCCACCGACGTTTCTGGCTCGTAGGTCAGGGCCGCGTCGTTGAGCTGCAGCTTGTCCAGCGCATCACGCAGGTCCGGGTAGTCGGAGCCGTCCACGGGATACAGGCCCGAGTAGACCATCGGCTTGGGTTCGCGATAACCCGTCAGCGCCTCGGTGGCGCCGTGCCGGGCCGTCGTCACCGTGTCGCCGACCTTGGACTGGCGGACGTCCTTCACGCCGGTGATCAGGTAACCCACCTCACCCACTCCCAAGCCCTCGCTGGGCTTCGGTTCGGGCGAGACGATGCCCACCTCGAGCAACTCGTGGGTGGCGCCGGTGGACATCATCTTGATCCGCTCACGCGGGACGATCTTGCCGTCCATCACCCGGACGTAGGTCACCACGCCGCGGTAGATGTCGTAGACGGAGTCGAAGATCATCGCGCGGGTGGGCGCGTCGGCGTCGCCCTGCGGCGGGGGCACCTCGCGCACCACATGGTCGAGCAGGTCGGCGACGCCCTCCCCGGTTTTGCCGGACACCCGCAGCACGTCGCCGGGTTCGCAGCCGACGATGTGGGCGAGTTCGGCGGCGTAGCGCTCGGGGTCGGCCGCGGGCAGGTCGATCTTGTTGAGCACCGGGATGATGTGCAGGTCGCGGTCCAGCGCCAGGTAGAGGTTGGCCAGCGTCTGCGCCTCGATGCCCTGGGCGGCGTCGACCAGCAGCACCGCGCCCTCACACGCCTCCAGCGCGCGAGACACCTCGTAGGTGAAGTCGACGTGGCCCGGGGTGTCGATCAGGTGCAGGACGTAATCGGTTTGATCGACGCGCCACGGCAGCCGCACGTTCTGCGCCTTGATGGTGATCCCGCGCTCCCGCTCGATGTCCATCCGGTCCAGGTATTGCGCGCGCATTGACCGCTCATCGACGACGCCGGTGAGCTGAAGCATCCGGTCCGCCAGCGTGGACTTGCCGTGATCGATGTGGGCGATGATGCAGAAGTTCCGAATCTGCGCCGGCGCGGTGAAGGTCTTGTCGGCGAAACTGCTGATGGGAATCTCCTGGTCTGCACATGCTTGCGGCCGCTTGAACACCGGCTCATGGGTATGTCCAGGGTATCCAGGGCCGGCCGCCGAGACCTACTCGGACACAATCGCGCCCGGGCGCGGCGCGTCTATGCTGCGAATATGGCGTCTGCCCGCAAATCCCAGTGGAAGACGTTCCAGCGGTTCGCGGAAAACCTGGTGTTCGACCGGGCCCCGCGACTGGCCCGGCACGTGCAGAACTCGCAGTCCGTGCTGCGGGAACTGCAACAGGCCGTCAAGATCACCGCGAACGTCATCGCGGCCGCCGCGCCGCAACAGCCCGCGATCGCGGCGGGCCGCCCGGTGACCAACACGAGCTTTCCCACCGCGCAGCGCGCGCGCAAGCTGGTCTACGCGCCCGACCTCGACGGCCGGGCCGATCCCGGCGAGATCGTCTGGACGTGGGTGGTCTACGAGGACGACCCCACGCGCGGCAAGGACCGCCCCGTGCTGGTGGTCGGTCGCGACCGCCGCGTCTTGCTCGGGTTGATGGTGTCCAGCCAGGAGCGCCACGCCGAGGACCGGGACTGGATCGGGATCGGTTCCGGCGCGTGGGATTACGAGGGCAGACCGAGCTGGGTCCGGTTGGACCGGGTGCTCGACGTGCCCGAAGAGAGCATTCGTCGCGAGGGCGCGATCCTGGACCGGGAGATCTTCGACGTCATCGCCGCCCGGCTACGGGCGGACTACGCCTGGAGCTAGGACTCCCGCCGAACGTGTAACCACGGCGAAAAAACGGCCGAATCTTCGCCCTGAGTGCACGTTCGGCGAACCGGCGGGTCAGCCCTGGGTGATGTAGGACTGCAGCTGCTGCTGCTCGGCCTCGAGCTCTTCCATGCGGGTCTTCACCACATCGCCGATGCTGACGATGCCGATCAGCTTCTTGCCGTCGAGCACCGGCACGTGGCGCACCCGGTTCTTGGTCATCAGCACGCTCAGGGAGTCGACCGTGTCGGCTTTGGTGCACGTGGCGACGGTGACGGTCATGATCTTGGAGACCGGCCGCGACAGCACGCTGGCGCCATGGGTGTGCAGCTGGCGCACCACGTCACGCTCGGAGACGATGCCGACGACGCCCTCGTCGCCGACCACCACCATGGCCCCGATGTTCTGCTCGGCGAGGCCCGCGAGCAGCTCTTTGACCGTCGCCTCGGGGTTGATGGTCACCACCGCCGCGCCCTTGTTCCGCAAGACGTCTGCAATCCGCATCAAGGCCTCCAAGCCGGTTGTGATCCGCTTCACATCAGGCTACGGCTAACTTGCGCGGCGCAAAAGCCGCGACGAGAACCGGTGGCCGATCCGTGTCCATACCCTGACGTCGTCGTTCGAAACCACCCCGGGGCCGCGTCGGCCCGGATCGCCCGATTGAGCTGCCGCCGCGCGCCCGGGCTTGCAAGATAGGGGCCATGATCGAGATCACGCTGCTGGGAACCGGGAGCCCGATCCCCGACCCGAACCGTGCCGGGCCGTCGACGCTGGTGCGCGCCGGCGGCCAGGTTTTCCTGGTGGACTGCGGGCGTGGCGTGTTGCAGCGCGCGGCGGCGGTGGGTGTGGGCGCGGCCGGATTGTCGGCGCTGCTGATCACCCATTTCCACAGCGACCACATCGGGGATCTGGGCGATCTGCTCATCACCCGGTGGATCAGCACCTTCGCACCGGATCCCGCACCGCTGCCGATCATCGGACCGCCCGGGACCGCGGAGACGGTGGAGGCGACGCTGCACGCGTTCCGCCACGACATCGAGTACCGGATCGCCCATCACGCCGACCTGAACGCCCCGCCGGCGGTCGAGGTCCACGAATGCACGGAGGAGATGGTGTGGGACCGCGACGGGGTGTCGATCCGCGTGGCCCCGACCGATCACCGGCCGGTCGCGCCGACCGTCGGGTTCCGAATCGACTACGGGGCCGCGTCGGTGGTGCTGGCCGGGGACACGGTGCCCTGCGCCGGCCTCGACCAGCTGGCGGCGGGCGCCGGCGCGCTGGTGCACACCGTGATCCGCAAGGACATCGTCGGCAACATCCCGCAACAGCGGCTCCAGGACATCTGCGACTACCACTCGTCGGTCCAGGAAGCGGCGGCGACGGCGGCGCGCGCGGGAGTCGGCACCCTGGTCATGACCCACTACGTGCCGGCGCTGGTGCCGGGCCAAGAAGAACAGTGGCGGGCGTTGGCGGGCTCGGAGTTCGGCGGGCGGATCGAGCTGGGCGACGACCTGCACCGCGTCGAAATCGACGCGCCTTAACGGTCATTCGGGAGGTCGCTGCGCCGGGCTACGCCAGCCGGGTGACCTCCACGACGACGTCGAGATCGGTCGCCCCCTGACCGGAGTAGATGCCCTTGAGCGGAGGCACGTCGGTGTAGTCGCGACCGGCACCTACGCTGACGTACTGCTCGGAGATCTCGGTTTCGTTGGTCGGGTCATAGCTCCACCAGCCGCCCGTCCAGGCCTGGATCCAGGCGTGGCTGCGCCCGTCGACGGTGTCGCCGATGACGGCGTTGCGCTTGGGATGCAGGTAACCCGACACATAGTGCGCGGGAATCCCCATGGCCCGCAACAACATCAGCGACAGGTGGACGAAGTCCTGGCAGACGCCCCTGCCCTCGTTCAACGCGTCCAGTCCCGACGAGTGCACGCTGGTGGTTCCCGGAAGATATTCCAGCTCGCCGCGCACCCAATGGGCCGCGGCGGCGACGGCCTCTACGGGCCGGTGGGATTTGACGATCTTTTTCGCCACCGACCCGACCTTCTTGCTCGCCGGGGTGTGCGCGGTGGGACGTAGCAATTCGTCGAACCGATCGATCACCGCCTCCGACCGCAGTTCGCTCCAGTCGACGTCGGTCACCGGCGGTTCGGGCCCCTCCGTTTCGACCACCGAGGAGGACGTCACCGTGAGGTCGGAGTGCGGCGCGTGCAGATCGAAAGCCGTTACGGCCGTGCCCCAATAGTCGACGTAGCGATAGGACCGCGTCGCGGGGATGGTTTCGACGCGATTGAGGATGACGTTCTGCCTGGAGTTCGACCGCGGGGTCAGCCGCGCTTCGTTGTAGGAGGCGGTGACCGCCGACTGGTATGCGTAACCGGTGGTGTGCACCACCCGCAGCCGCCACATCAGTTGTCCCCCGGCCGGCCGACCAGCCGGGTCCGATCGCCGGCGTCGGACCACGCCACCCAGGGGGTGACGTGAAAGTACTGGACCGACAATGCTTCTCCTACCTCGTGACAGGTTCGCTGCAGCCCGGCCAGGCGGAATTCCAAGGACTCCAGGAGCACACCGGGCTGCACGAATTCCAGTTCGCTGCGGGCCTGGCCAAGCAGCCGCTGCGCCTCCCCCGTCGCCCCGATCCGGCTCTGCCGATTGTGCAGCAGCTCGTCGAGGTTGTGTTCGGCCAGCCGCAGCGAATAGAACACCGACCGCGGGAAAAGCCGGTCGAGCATCATGAATTCGACGACCCGGCCGGCGTCCAGCACGCCGCGGTAGGTGCGCAGGTAGGTGTCGTGCGCGCCCGCGGAGCGCAACAGCGTCACCCATGCCGGCGACGACGCGCTGTCGCCCACCCGGGACAGCAGCAGCCGCACCGTCATGTCGACCCGCTCGATCGCGCGGCCCAGCACCATGAAGCGATAGCCGTCGTCGCGCGACAGCGTCGAGTCGGCCAGCCCGGCGAACATCGCTGCCCGGCCCTCGATGTACGCCAGGAATTCATGTGGCCCAAGGCGTTTGGCGGCGCGCTCGCGTTCGGGCAGGGCATGGTAGGTGGTGTTCAGGCACTCCCAGATCTCGCTGGACGTCACCTCCCGGGCGGACTTGGCGTTTTCGCGCGCCGCCGTGATGGCGTCGACGATCGACGAACCCCCGGATGCGTTGGTGCTGAAGGCCACCAGGTCGGTCAACGACCACACGTCGAGGTCGTGGGTGGGGGGATCGATGCCGAGCACCCGCAGCAGCAGGCGGGACGCCTGGTCGGGGTCGACGCTGGAATCCTCTAGCAGCTGGTGCAGGACCACGTCGAGAATGCGCGCCGTGTCGTCGGCGCGCTCGACGTAGCGCCCGATCCAGAACAGCGCCTCGGCATTGCGGGCCAGCATCAGCGCCTCCCCCGCCGCTGTTGCTGCTGGAGCTGCTGTTCCTGGGGCAACTCCGTGAGTTGCGACTGTGTTTGCGACATCCGCTGCCCGCCGTCGAGCGCCGGGTCGGGAATGGACTCCGGCAGCGAGCGCACCACTTCGGCCGCGCCGAGCTCCCGGTCGCTGTCCGAGCCCCGCGATGCCAGCACCCAGGTGTCCTTCGAGCCACCGCCCTGGCTGGAGTTGACCACCCGGGAGCCCTCGACCAGAGCCACCCGGGTCAGCCCGCCGGGCAGCACCCACACGTCGTCGCCGTCGTTCACCGCGAAGGGCCGCAGGTCGACGTACCGGGGCGCCAGGGTGTTCCCGATCTGCGTCGGCACTGTCGAGAGCTCCATCATCGGCTGGGCGATCCAGCTGCGCGGGTCGTCGCGGATCTTCTTGGCCACGGCGGCCAGCTCTTTGTCGGATGCTTCCGGCCCGAACACGATGCCGTAGCCGCCGGACCCCTCGACCGGCTTGAGCACCAACTCGTCGATCCGGTCCAGCACCTCTTCGCGTTCGTCGTCGAGCCAGCACCGATACGTCTCGACGTTGGCCAGCAGCGGCTTCTCCCCCAGGTAGTACTCGATCATGGTGGGCACGTAGGTGTAGACGAGCTTGTCGTCACCCACACCGTTGCCGATCGCGCTGGAGACGACCACGTTGCCGGCGCGCGCGGCGTTGACCAGGCCGGCCACCCCCAGCACCGAGTCGGCGCGGAACTGCAGCGGATCCAAGAAGGCGTCATCGATGCGCCGGTAGATGACGTCGACCTGCACCTCGCCGTCGGTGGTGCGCATGTAGACCTGGTTGTCCCGGCAGAACAGGTCGCGACCTTCGACCAGCTCGACGCCCATCTGCCGGGCCAGCAGCGAGTGCTCGAAGTAGGCCGAGTTGTACACCCCGGGGGTCAGCACCACCACCGTCGGGTCGGCCTCGTTGGTGGCCGCGGAGTTGCGCAGGGCCCGCAGCAGGTGCGAGGCGTAGTCGTCGACCGCGCGCACCCGGTGCGTGGCGAACAGGTTCGGGAAGACCCGCGCCATGGTCCGCCGATTCTCCATAACATACGAGACGCCCGACGGCGACCGCAGGTTGTCCTCGAGGACACGGAAAATGCCCTTCTCGTCGCGGATCAGGTCGATGCCGGCGACGTGGATGCGGACGCCGTTGGGCGGGACGATGCCCATCGCCTGGCGGTGGAAATGCTCGCAGGAGGTGATCAGCCGGCGGGGAATGATGTCGTCGTTCAGGATCTCCTGATCGCCGTAGATGTCGTCGAGATACATCTCGAGCGCCTTGACGCGCTGGATGATGCCACGCTCCAACCGGCTCCACTCGGCGGCCGAGATCACCCGCGGGACCAGGTCGAGCGGAAACGGCCGCTCCTGGCCCGACAGCGAGAACGTGATGCCCTGGTCGAGGAATGCGCGGCCCAGGGCCTCCGCGCGCGCCTTGAGCTCCGAGGCGTCCGACGGCGCGAGCTCGGCGTAGATGCCCTTGTAGGGGCCCCGGACGGCGCCCTGTGCGTCGAACATCTCGTCGAAGGCCATCGAATAGATGTCCGACGACGTGTTGTACCCGCCGAAGATCCGCTCGGCGCGCGCAGCACGCAACCCCCGCCTGTTTTCCTCAAGCTGGCTCGGAAGACTCACTTTTCAGATGCTGCCTCAAATTGACGTTAGGGCAGGCCACGGGTTCCCGTTTTGGGAGAAAACGTAACCGACTGATAACCTGGGCAGTCGCTGTGGTGATATCCGGCACCCATACAAACGTCGAATCGAAGAAGGAACTTACAAGCGTGGCCAACATCAAGTCGCAGCAGAAGCGCAACCGCACCAACGAGCGCGCTCGCCTGCGCAACAAGTCGGTGAAGTCTTCGCTGCGCACCGCTGTGCGTGCATTCCGCGAGGCCACCCACGCCGGCGACAAAGAGAAGGCCACCGAGTTGCTTGCGGCGACCACCCGCAAGCTGGACAAGGCCGCCAGCAAGGGCGTGATTCACAAGAATCAGGCGGCCAACAAGAAGTCGGCCCTGGCCCGGGCGCTCAACAAACTCTGAGCCCGGCCCGCGCTCACCGGCCCCGGTGGGCGGCCAGCTCGGCCACCGTCCTGACCGCCGACTCCAACGCGTAGTCGGCGTCCGCCGCCGCTCCTTTGACGTTGGCGTTGAGCGTCGCCACCACCTTCATCGCCGCCGCAACACTCTCGCGCGACCAATACCGCGCCTGCTTCTGGGCCTTCTGTACCCGCCAGGGGGGCATCCCCAGCTGCGAGGCCAGCCGATAGGGATCGCCCGACAGCGGGCCGACCCGGCCGATCGTGTGGACCGCTTCGGCGAGCGCGTCGGCCAGCACCACCAGCGGCTCACCCCGCATCATCGCCCACCGCAGCGCCTCGGCGGCGCCCGCGACGTCACCGGCCACCGCCTTGTCAGCGATGTCGAACCCCTTCACCTCGGCCTTGCCGCTGTGGTAGCGGCGGACCGCGGCGGCGTCGACGACCCCGCCGGTGTCGGCGACCAACTGCGAACAGGCCGCCGCGAGCTCCCGCACGTCGGAGCCGACCGCGTCCAGCATCGCGGTCACGGTGTCCTCGTCCACCTTGACCCGCAGCGCGCGGAACTCCTTGCGGACGAAGTCGATTCGCTCGCTGGCCTTGGTGATCCGCGCGCAGGGGTGCACGACGGCACCGAGCGACTGCAGCTCGGTGGCCAGCGCCTTGGCGCGCCCGCCGCCCGAATGCACGACCACCAGCATCGTGCCCAGCGGGACGTCCGCCGCGGCGGCGGCGATCACCGCGGCCGCCTCCTTGCCCGCTTCCCCGGCGGCCTCCAGCACGACGATGCGCTCATCACCGAACAGCGACGGGCTCAGCAGTTCGGCGAGCTCGTAGGTGCTGACGTCACCCGCCCGCATGCGGCTGACGGGGACGTCGGCCTCGTTCTGCGAACCGGCCCGCCGGCGCGCCGCCCGCAACACGTCGGCCACCGCCCGCTCGACCAGCAACTCCTCGTCACCCAGGACCAGGTGCAACGGCGAATCCTCGCTCACCCCACGATGGTGTCACGGCGGACCGACTACGCCGCTCTGAGGATCCAGGGCCGTCGACAACCACCAGGCCAGCGCGCAGAGCACAGCCGTCAATGCGGCCACCCGGGCGGCGGCGCCGGACCGGCGGCGCCCGCGCAGCCGGGTGACCGCGACGACGATCAGCGCGGTAACCCCCGCGACCAGCAGCACTCCGGGCACCCCGGCCGGAACGGGCACCGTCGCCGCCGGCGCGCCGGCCGACCAGTGCGCCACCCGCACCACCCACCACAGTTCCGGGCCGGTGAAACGGATCAACAGCTGGGCGCCGGCCGGCCACGGCACGCTCAACACCGACGCCGCGCTGCCGAGCACGGTGATCGGCGCGATCGCCGGGGCCGCCGCGAGGTTGGCGCCGACTGCGACCAGGCTGACTCGCCCGGAAATACCCGCCACCAGCGGGGCGGTCACCACGTGTGCGGCCACGGCGATCGCCAGGGCGTCGGCGAGCGGCCTGGGGCAGCCCCGGCTCACCAGGCGCCGTGACCAGACCGGCGCGATGACGACCAGCGCGG
>NZ_LZJG01000117.1:0-22129 GCF_001667785.1 Mycobacterium sp. E3247
AACCCCATCGCCTCGATCAGCGGGCCCATCCACTCCGCGTCGCGGCGGGCCAGGTAGTCGTTGATGGTCACCACGTGGACGTGCCGCCCGGCCAGCGCGTAGCCGGCCGCCGCGATCGCCCCCGAGAGCGTCTTGCCCTCACCGGTGGCCATTTCGATGACGTCGCCCGCGAGCATGCGCAGCGCCCCGAGCAGCTGCACGTCAAACGGACGTAGGGCCGTCGATCGCTCGGCCGCCTCCCGGGCGATGGCGAGGAACTGCGGGATGTCCTCGGACTCGGCGAGGTCGTCGAGGTTGAGCAGCCCGGCGGCCTTGCGCAGCTGCTCGTCGGTGAGGCCTGCGGCTTCCTCGTCGTATTCGGACGAGT
Organism: Mycobacterium sp. E3247; assembly: GCF_001667785.1. NCBI lineage: Bacteria > Bacillati > Actinomycetota > Actinomycetes > Mycobacteriales > Mycobacteriaceae > Mycobacterium > Mycobacterium sp. E3247. Next base: position 368 of record NZ_LZJG01000117.1, read on the forward strand.
CGGTGACCTGGCCGAGGGATCGGCTGCGGTTCTTCTCGGTGCTGGCGCCGAGCAGTCGCCAAAAACGGCTGCTCAGGCGGCCGGGTTGTGGGCGGGTGGTCTTTGGCACAGGTCAACGGTACGCGACCCGCCAGCGTGCGTGTCCGTCCGCGACACGCGGTTCACGCCAGGTTGGAGCGGCGGGGATACGCCACGTTGGGGTCGGTGAGGACGTTGACGACGGCGGGCAGGCCGCTGCCGAAGGCGCGTTCCAGCGCGGGCCGCAGCTCGGCCGGGGCGGAGACCAGCTCGCCGTGGCCGCCGAGGGCGCGCACCACCTCGTCGTAGCGGGTTCCCGGGCGCAGTTCGGCCACCACCGAATAGCCGTACAACGCCTCCATCGGGTGCTTCTCCAGCCCCCAGATTCCGTTGTTGCCGATCACCGAGACGACGGGCACGTTGTGCCGTACCAGGGTGTCCCACTCCATGCCGCTGAAGCCGAACGCGCCGTCACCCTGCAGCAGGACGACCTGACGGTCCGGCCGGGCCAGCTTGGCGGCCAGGGCGTAGCCGGGGCCCGAGCCGAGGCACCCGAAGGGGCCGCTGTCCAGCCAGCAGCCGGGTAGGTAGCTGTCGATCACCCGTCCGGCGTAGGAGCCGAAATCGCCCCCGTCGATGACGACGATGGCGTCGCGGTCCAGCATCGGGGCGAGCTCCGCGTACACCCGCATGGGATGCAGCGGGATGCGATCGTCGGCGAGCTCCGTCTTCTCCTTGCCGCGCGCCGCGGTCTCGGCCGTCCGCAGCTCGTCGATCCACCCCCGGTGATCGGTCCCGCCGCCGGCGGCCAGCGCCGCCAGCGTCGACAACAGGTCCCCGTAGAGCTCGGCTTCGACCGGGCGGGGATGTTTGCGCTCGGGTTCGGCGCGATCCACCACGATGAGCCGGGTTTGCGGCCCGAACACGGCGCCGAAGCCGAGCCGGAAGTCCATGGGCACCCCGACTATGAGCGCAACATCGGCCTCGCCCAACGCTTTTCCGCGCACCCGGGAGAACGCCAGCGGATGATCGGCGGGCACCGCGCCGCGGGCCATCCCGTTCATCAATACCGGGATCTGCAGTTCCTCGGCGAGACGCAGCAGGGCCGCCTCCCCGTGTCCCCACCAGACGTTGGTGCCGGCCATGATCACCGGCCGCTCCGCCGTGGACAGCAGGCCGGCGGCGCGGCCGAGCGAGTCGCCGTCGGGGGTCGGCCCCGGCGGCAGGTCGGCGAGGGCGCCGGGGCCGCCGTGATCCTCGGACATCGAAAACACGTGGTCCATGGGGAAGTCGACGAAGCCGACGCCCGACGGGGCGCCGACCGCCGCCCGCAACGCCTCGTCGACGAGCCGCCCCGCGTCGTCGGCCGACTGCGCCGTGGCGGCGAAGCGCGCCAGCGGCGTCACGAACGGCACGTGGTCGATCTCCTGCAGCGAGCCCATGCCCCACCGTCCCGCGGGCGCCCGCCCGCCCAGCACGACGAGCGGCGACTGGTTCTGCTGCGCGGCCGCCATCGCGCTCATCCCGTTGGTGACGCCCGGCCCGGCGGTGAGCGCGGCGACGCCCGGCACCCGCGTCACTTTCGACCAGCCCTCGGCGGCGAAGGCCGCGGTCTGCTCATGCCGGGTGTCGATCAGCCGCACGCCCTCCTCTCGGCAGCCGTCGTAGACCGAGAACAGGTGGCCGCCGGACAACGTGAACACGGTGTCGACACCGCTGGCCCGCAGGCGCCGCGCGATGAGCCGTCCGGCGTGCAATGTTTGTGTGGGGATGGCGTCGGTGCTCATAACCGCAGCCTATCCAGATCCTTCGGGTACCTTCGCCGGAGGATTTCAAGTTCCAGCAGAGTCCACCAGCGACCGTGAGGAGACAGCGACCATGGGCCCAAAGCCGTTCAAGCCCTCGATCGACTGGTCGACGGCCACCATCGATTCCTTGCGGTGGGTGGCCATCGCATGGCTCGTCAGCGCGGTGGTGCTCTTCATCGTGCTGGTCGCCTTCAGGTACCTCACACCGTGGGGCCGCCAGTTCTGGCGGATCACCCGCGGGTACTTCGTCGGGGCCCACAGCGTGCGCGTGTGGCTGATGCTCGGGGTGCTGTTGCTGTCGGTCCTCCTGTCGGTGCGGCTCATGGTGTTGCTCAGCTACCAGGGCAACGACCTGTACACGGCGGTGCAGAAGGCGGTGCAGGGTCTTGCGGCCGACGACGACGCGGTCAAACAGTCCGGGATTCACGGCTTCTGGATGTCGATCGCGATCTTCAGCGTGCTCGCGGTCCTGTACGTCATCCGGTTCATGATCGACATCTACCTGACGCAGCGGTTCATCATCGCCTGGCGCATGTGGCTGACGGCGAATCTCACCGACGACTGGCTCGCCGGGCGGGCCTACTACCGCGACCTGTTCATCGACCACACCATCGACAACCCCGACCAGCGCATCCAGCAGGACATCGACATCTTCACCGCCAATGCGGGCGGCACCCCGAACATCCCGTCCAACGGCACCGGCAGCACCTTGCTGTTCGGGGCCGTCAACGCCGTGGCCTCGGTGATTTCCTTCGCCGCGATTCTGTGGAACCTGTCCGGAAATCTCACCGTGCTCGGCGTTGACCTGCCACGCGCGATGTTCTGGACGGTGCTGGTTTACGTGCTGGTCGCCACGGTGGTGGCGATCTGGTTGGGCCATCCCCTGATTCGGCTCAGCTTCGACAACGAGAGGCTCAACGCCGCGTTCCGGTACGCCCTGGTGCGATTGCGTGACGCTGCGGAGGCCGTGGGTTTCTACCGCGGCGAGCGCGTGGAGCGGACGCAGCTGTGGCGGCGCTTCACCCCGATCATCGACAACTACCGCAAGTTCGTCCGCCGAACCATCATCTTCAACGGATGGAACTGGTCGGTCTCGCAGGCGATCGTGCCGTTGCCGTGGGTGATTCAGGCGCCGCGGCTGTTCGCCGGCCGGATCGATTTCGGCGACGTGGGTCAAAGCGCGACCGCCTTTGGCAATATTCAGGATTCGCTGTCGTTCTTCCGCAACAACTACGACGCCTTCGCCGCCTTCCGGGCGTCGATCATCCGGTTGCACGGCCTGGTCGATGCCAACGAGAAGGGGCGCGCGCTGCCGACCATACTGGTCAAGCCGAGCGAAGAGACCGCCGTCGAGCTTCGCGACCTCGAGGTGCGCACCCCGGCCGGTGACCGGCTGATCGACCCGCTGGATGTGCAACTCGCCGAAGGGGATTCGCTGGTGATCACCGGTCGCTCCGGCGCCGGCAAGACCACGCTGCTGCGCAGTCTGGCTGAGTTGTGGCCGTACGCCTCCGGCACCCTGTGCCGCCCGGACGGCGACAACGCGACGATGTTCCTGTCGCAGTTGCCCTACGTGCCGCTGGGCAGCCTGCGCACCGTGGTCTGTTACCCGAATTCCCCGGACGGCATCTCCGATGACGAACTGCGGGAGGTACTCACCAAAGTCGCCCTGGCGCCACTGCTCGACCGGCTCGACGAAGAGCGGGACTGGGCCAAGGTGCTTTCACCCGGCGAGCAGCAGCGTGTCGCCTTCGCGCGCATCCTGCTGACCAAACCCAAGGCGGTATTCCTCGACGAGGCCACCTCGGCGCTCGACGAGGGGCTGGAATTCGCGCTGTACCAACTCCTGCGGACCGAATTGCCGGACTGCGTGGTGGTCAGCGTCAGTCATCGGCCCACGGTCGAACAGCACCACGAACAAGAGCTGCAGTTGCTCGGCGGCGGCCCGTGGCGGCTTGGCCCCGTGGAGGAAAAGAAGGAACCCGCCCCGGTCTAACAGCTGCCGGCCGCGTGCGCTCCGGCGCCGGGTCGTCACGCGCCTACGCGCCCCCGGCCCTGCCGGCCGCGTGCGCTCCGGCGCGGCGGCCGAAGAACGATCCCTCCCCCAGCTGCGTCCCGCTGGCGTAGCCCTTGCCGTCCTGGGCGATGTTCGACGCGCAGGCCCCGGCCGCATACAAGCCCGGCACCACAGCACCGTCCTGACGCAACACCTCGCCATCCACGGACGTGGCGAGCCCACCAATGGTGAAACCGGCGTACATCGCCTTCCCCAGTGACATGTCGAACGCGCCCCAGGGCCCCTGGTCTTGCGCGGCAAGGAATTCGGGCTGTTTGTGGAAGTCGGGGTCCTCGCCGCGGGCGGCGTTGGCGTTGTAGCGGTCCAGCGTCGCTACCAGGTTGCCCTCCGGAATGCCAAGCGCGGCTTCCATTTCCGCGACGGTCTCCCATCCGTCGATCAGCGGGACCAGCGGCATCTTGGGGTGCTCCAGGTGCGCCTCGTCGACGATGAGGAACGCCGCGCTGTCCGGCTGGTCCATGATGAACCCGGAAGTCCTCGAGTGGTACGAATCCTCGGCGACGAAGCGCCGTCCGAGCTTGTTGACGATGATTCCCGTCAACAGGATCGACGGCGGGTAAGGCGGGGCCGTGATGAAGATCTGGTCCATGTGTTCGGTGGCGCCGCCCGCCGAGACGCCCATGCGGATCCCCAGGCCGTCGTCGTAGGTATTGCCCAGCACGAACGGTTTCTCGGCCAGCTTCGGAGTGTACTCGGCCACCATCTCCGGGTTCATCACGAACCCGCCCGCAGCGATGATCACCGACTTTGCCTTGACCGCACCGGTTTCGGAGAACTGCTTCCACATGACACCGCTCACCGCGCCGGAACCGTCGACGATGAGCTCGGTGGCGCCCGTCTCGTACCGGATCTGCACGCCCAGGCTCGCGGCGCGCTTGAGCAGCAGGTCGATCACCATGCTGGCGCCGCCGGTGTCGCCGGGCACCGGCACCTTGTGGCCGCGCGGCGCCGGCACCGCCTTCTCCAGGAACGGCCACACCTTCTCGTTGCCGGTGAACATCAGGCCCTCGGTGTTGGGCTGAATGACCGCCTTGCCCGGGAAGTAACTGCGCTCGAATTGAAAACCCAACTCTTCCAGCCAGTTGAAATGCTCGACGCTGCCCTCGCAGTAGGCGCGGATCTTGTCGTGGTCGGGCTGGCGGGACACGGCGACCAGGTACTTGTACATCTCCTCGGGCGAGTCGGGGTGACCGGTCGCCTCCTGAACCGCCGTTCCGCCACCGAGGTAGAAGTGGCCCCCGGCAAGCGACGTGGTGGCGCCCGCCGCCGCGGCGCGCTCCAGCACCAGCACCCGCGCCCCGGCCGCCGCAGCACTGACGGCGGCGCATCCGCCCGCGATGCCGAAGCCGACCACGACCACGTCGACGTCATCGGACCACGACGTGACGTCGTCCGCGCTGACCGTTGTCGGTATCTCGGTGCTCATTTGCGCCACTCCTCTTCATCACTGCGTTCTGCATCGTCGCCGGCGCGGCTCACCGCTGCTCCTGTTTGATGTAGTCGTAGAACGCCCTCATCTCGGGCGCAATGTAGGCGATCTCCACGAACGGCACCGCCGCCTGCGGCGCCGATACGTAACCGAACTGGATCCCGCCGGGCATCACACCTTGCTGCACCACTTTCGCCCCGAATCGCGCCGACTCTGCCAATGCGGCCTCGAACTGCTCGGGGCTTTCCACCTCCATGCAGATGTGGTGCAGGCCGGGCCCGGATTCGCGCAGAAAGTCACTATAGATGTTCTCGCCACGGACCGGTTGGATCAGCTCCAGCTGCATGTCGCCGAGGTAGCTCAGTGAGATGCTGGCGACGAAATCGGCCGGCTTGCCTCGGTAGCTGCAGGAGTCCGGAGTAAAGTGTACATCGGGGATCCGGACCCACTTGCGCACGCCTAACATGCCGGTGAGCGCGGTTTCCGTGGCGGCAAGGTCGGTGGTGACCCACGCGATCTGCGTCGGCGATTGAACGGGAAGGCTCATCGTCTCGCAGGATAGTCCAGTGGCTCGGCCCCCAGGAAGGCCCGCGGCAACTTTGCCGTGACGAGCCGCCGCGGTCACACCGGAGCCGGGTGAACATGTTCTATTTCGCGCCCCGCGCGACCGTCAATGTCGGGCCAGCATGTCGACCAGCAGCCGAAGCTGGGCGTCGAAAACCGCCTCCGGGTCGGTCACGGTGTCGGCGCCGTATTGGCCGAACACCTCGAGGCTGATCGCACCCAACACACCCGCCCAGAGCAGGAAGCACTTAGCGACGACCTCGTCATCGCCGGGAAACCCGAATTCCTGGCGGATCCGGTCGAAGTCCGACGACATGGGTTGGGGCGCAACGGCATCGGTGAGCCGGATGTCGCCGGTGGCAATCCCCGACGCCACGGCGTCGAAGAAGGCGGCCACCACTCTGGTCCCCACGGCGACGGTGCGCTCGGGCGGAGCGTGATACCCGGGCACGGGGCTGCCGTACAGCAGAGCCCAGCGGGCCGGGTGCGCGACGGCCCATCGCCGCGCCGCCCGGGAAATAGCCACGACATCGTCACTCCAGAGATCCCCGACAGCCTCGCGGGCACGGTCGACGGAGTCGGCAAGGTCCGTATAGGCGTCGACCAGCAGCAGGGTCAGCAGTTCGTCCCGGCTGGACACGTACCGGTACACGGCCGACGACACCATGCCGAGGTCCCGGGCGATCGCGCGCACGGACAACCCGGCCGCGCCGCGGTCGACCAACTGCTGGCGGCCCAGCTGGATGATGCGGGCCTCGATTTGCTCCCGCGTTTCCTGGCGTTTGCCCACACGGCCAGTCTGGCACAACCGAGATCACTGCTCTTGCTTTCTGCGCAGGATTGTGGCATCGTGCGCGTTCAAGAGAGCACTGCTCTCTTTTTATTCGCTAGAGAGGACACGACATGTCGACGCGATACGAAGAGCCGAACGGTCTCGCGCGGGCCGCCAACGCGGTGATCCGCTGGCTTGCCGAGCTGGGCGTCAGCATCGCCGGGACGCGCGCGCTGCGGGTCCGCGGGCGAAAGAGCGGCAAGCCGCGGTCGGTGGTCATCAACCTGCTCACCGTCGACGGCGTGGGTTATCTGGTCTCACCCCGGGGCGACACCCAGTGGGCACGCAACGTCAGAGCCGCGGGCGTGGTCGAGACGGGCCCCCGCTGGCGGAGGCGCCGCGCCCGGGCCAGCGAGGTTGCCGACTCGGCAAAGCCGGAGCTGCTGCGGCGCTATCTGGACCGCTGGTATTGGCAAGTCAAGGACTACGTCGCGGGGCTGACGCCGGACAGCACCGAGGAGCAGTTCCGGGCCGCCGCGCCGACGATCCCGGTGTTCGCCCTCGCGGAGGCCGACGCGACTCGCTGAATGGCCTAGCGGGCGCCCCCGCGCGCCACCCCGAGATCCTCGCGGACCTCTTCGGAGGTGGCCCGCCACGACACCGCCGCCGGGAAGTCACCCCAGACACTGTTGAAGATCCCCACCAACAGCCCGGGACCGGCGCTCGAGGGCAGGTACACCGGGCCGCCGGAGTCGCCGTTGTGGCTCTGTACGCCGTGCGACATGGTGAACCAGCCGTTGTTCACGCTTTCCACGGTCCCGCAGGTCTCGCCGGTGCTCACGCCGAAATGGCAGATCGCCTGTCCCGGCGCGAGCGCGGCCGCCGGATTCGAGATCAGTGGACGCCCGCCCGGCAGGACGTTGTTCGCCATCACGCCGTTGTCCAGCACGATCGCCTCGTAGTCGGTGATCAACTGGTCGGTGGCCACCGTCGTACCGCTGGGCGTGTTGTCCCGGAAGGCCGCCAGGCGGCCGATGACCGCGCCGCCTCGGTCGGTGACGACCCCCTCGCCACCCCGGCAGTGCCCCGCGGTGAACGCGATCTTCAGGCCGGGGTCGACGTAGCCCAGCGTGCAGACGCGGTTGCCCTGATGGATCTCCATGCCCGGATAGACCGCGACGGGGTCAGCTTGAGCCGGCGCAAGCGGCACGGATTGCGCGAGCGCGGCGACGGTGACCGACGCGGTGAATGCGCGCATTGCCAGGCGACGCACCATGAACTCCGATCCGTCGGGGCCAAATCTCGACCGATTTGAGATTACGGCGTGACTTTCGGTTACGCAGAAGTCTTCGCGCCGTCGGCCGCCCGCGTTACGGCGTCGCCGCGAGGGGAAGGGCCGCCTCCGGGCGGCCCGCGGTGCGCGGGACCCAGCCCGGTGGGCCGAACACGTAGCCCAACCGATCGCGCAGGCGGGTCGCCGATCGCCAGTCCCGGGCGATCGCGACGTACTCGCGGGTCTGCAGCTTCCAGATGTTGAACGTGTCGACCTGCTTGGTCAGCCCGTAATGCGGGCGGAACAGCTCGGCCTGGAAGCTGCCGAAGAGCCGGTCCCAGATGATGAGGATGCCGCCGTAGTTCTTGTCGAGATAGATCTGGTCCATCCCGTGGTGCACCCGATGGTGGGACGGGGTGTTGAACAGGAATTCGAAGGGCCGTGGCAGCTTGTCGATCCGTTCGGTGTGCACCCAGAACTGGTAGATCAGGCTGATGGAGAAACTGAAGAACACCATCCAGGGCGGAATTCCCAACAGCGGCAAGGGAACCCACATCAGGATCTCGCCGCTGTTGTTCCACTTCTGGCGCAGCGCGGTGGCGAAGTTGAAGTATTCGCTCGAGTGATGAGCCTGGTGCGTCGCCCAGATCAACCGCACCCGGTGCGCGATCCGGTGGTAGGCGTAGTACAGCAGGTCGACACCGAGGAGTGCGATGACCCACGTGTACCACCGGCCCGCCGAGAGTTGCCAGGGCGCCAGATAGGCGTAGATCGCCGCGTAGCCGAACAGGGCCAGGGTCTTCCACGCCGCGGTGGTGCCCACCGAAACCAGTCCCATCGAGATGCTGGCCAGTGAGTCGCGGGTGAGGTACGCGCCCGCGACGGGCCGCCCGTCCTCGGCGATGCTTTTCAGCTTCCGCGCCGCCGTCCATTCCAGCGTCAACAGCAACAAGAAGAAAGGAATGGCGAGCAGCACCGGATCCCGCATCTGCGGGGGCAGCGCCGACACAAAGCCTGAGACCGTACTCACAGGGATAAGACTACGACGAGCGGCGGGACGGCCGGGTTCCCTTGGTCCGGTATGCGGCCCATGCCGAGACCGACATCGACCAAAACTGCAGCAAACGGCGCTAGCCGCGCCCGTCCGATCGTGCTTCGTCGCCTGCGTACCACTGCACCGCTCGTACTCCGGGCTGCAGGGACAGCTCCGCCACCAGCCGCTCCAGCCGGGATGGGGCGTCCCCGTCCATGAGTAGGTGCGCAGTCAACGTGATCTCGTCTTCGCCTGCCTGACCGGTGTGGATTCCGCGCAGCGTGATGTCGTTGCTGCTCGCGTGCTGCACGATCTGGGCGCGTGCGTACTTCTCGTGTTTCGGGCGAGAGATCACCTGCACCAGGTAGGGCCGCAGGCTTTCGTCCTCGTCGCCGGTGTTGTCGCGGTCGATCAGTCGGCCCAGCGGGCGTCCGAGCACGTGGATGCCGATCACCGTCCCGGTGCCGATCAACGCGAAGACCAGGTGGCCGGACGCCGCCAGGACGCCGATCGCGGCCGAACACCACAGGGTGGCGGCGGTGTTGAGGCCCCGGACGTTGACCCCTTCACGCAGGATCACCCCACCGCCGAGGAATCCGATACCGGACACCACGTAGGAGGCGACCCTGGTGGGGCTGGTGTCCGTGGTGGCGGCGGCGTACAGAACGAACAACGTCGCGCCGCCGGCGACCAGCGCGTTCGTGCGCAGGCCGGCTCGCCGCGCCCGCCATTGCCGCTCCAGACCGATGAGGGCGCCGCAGCCCACCCCGACGGCAAGCCGGAGCGCGAAATCGGCGACGCTCAGCGTCTCCACCGGTATTCCCTCCCCCTCGTTCCCGGCCTCGCACGGCCGCTGTAGCCGCAGCTAACCAGGCCCAGGTGAACGGCGGGTGGACCACAACCCAATCAGACGCACGGCGTCCACGCGCGCGAAACCTGCGGGCAACCGGCCGACTGTTGTGGTCGCGCCCAGCTAGCTCTTGTTGAGTTGCTGGGGGCAGTAGTACTTCGCGGCGATCGCCAGAAACGACGTTGCGTGATCGGTGGTGAGTCCGGGGTTTTGGGCTTTGAGTTCGTTGACCATCTGGGGGCCGTACTCGCCGTTGCCCATCGACTCGCACACCGCTTTGGCGAACTGGACGGCCGCGTCGGACGTCTTGTAGGTGATACCCGCGCTGCTCAGCGACGCGAGAAAGCTCGACTCGTCGACGCCACCGGTATCGGGGTCGCCGTACGCGGGCGCGGCGAGCATGATCACGGCGCAACCAACGATCAGCGCCACCAGCAGCCTCATAGCTGGGCATTGTCCCATGTCGAAGTGTTGTGCGCAGCGCGGCATTGAGATCGCTGAAGCCCGTTGCCTCTCAAGCTAATTCGACGATCACCGCCGCACGTCAGGCCTTGCTGAGTTGGTGTGGGCAGTAGTACTTCGCCGAGATCATCGCGAAGTTGGATGCCATCTCCATGTCCATCCCGGGATTGTGCGTCTTCACGTCGTGCACCAACTCCAGGCCCGATTCACCGTTGTTGAGGCACGAACACACCGCCCGGCCGGCGCCGACGGCCGCATCCGGGCTGGCGAAGGTGAAGCCGGCCTGATGCAGGGCGGCGAGGAACGCGCCGTCATCACCGTCGGGTTCCGGCGGAGGGCCCGCGGATGCCGGTGCGGCCAGGCCGATCACGAGGGGGACGCCCAGAAGCGCTAGAAGCCGTTTCATTTCCTACCTTCTCTCATGCCGACGGGAAGACGCGTTGACGGCGGGACTCGCCCAGTCGACCGATGAACAACGTTGCCGCCTAACCCAATTGCGCGGCGTCGGGCACGACTTTGGCCTTGTCGCCCTTCTTCAGATGCACCGCGTGGATGCCGGGTTTCTTCGCCAGCTGCTCGAGCAGGGCGTCGAGACCTTCCTGGTCGACGTTGTGGTGCTGCACCGTTTCCGGTTTCTCCGAGATCTGCGCGACCAGACGCTTGAGCTGTTCGGGCGACTGTGGGTCCTTGAGGTCCTTGATCGGCTTCATCCGGTTGCGCACACCGGCACCGACCACGGTGGGTCCCCCGGCGCCGAGCGCGCTTCCCAGCATCCCCGCCATCCCCATGGAACTGAACAGGCCGCCCTCGCCCAGTGCGGCCGCGGGCACCGCCTCCGGCCCGGCGGCCGACAGCGCGGCGGCCACCGTGCGGATGGCCGGCGTGGAGGTGGCCCAGCTGGGCGGAACCGACAGCTTGCCCACCAGCGTGCCGGCGTTGCCCATGTTCGCTATGGGGCTGATCGCGCTGTAGAGCGTGCCGCGACCGAAGCCCAACGCCCCGAGCCCGGCCCCCAGCGCGTCCTTGGGCAACGCGCCGTAGGCGATGGGCGGGGCGAACTTCAGCCACTGCGACACGGGGAAGTTGATCAGCAATCCGACGTCGTTGAACTGCGTGGTGAGCCCCAACGGAACCTTGACCGCGTTGTACATAGCGGTGATCAACGGGGTGCCCCCGGGGGTGGTCCCGAAGCCCTTCAGGAATGTCGTTATCGCGGTGTTGTACTGGGTGGCGAGCTGCGAGAGCCATGCCAGTATCGGGTTGCCCGCGGTCGCGGTCGTCGTCAGCGAGCTGGCCGCTGCGGTGACGTTTGACCCCGCGTTGCCGACCGACGTGCCTGCAGCCTGGGTCATCGCGGCCGCTTGCATCGTGGTGCCGGCGCTGTTTGTGGTCGCCGGCGGCTGGGTGAACGGCGTGAACTTGGTCGCGGCCTCGGACGTGCTGGCGTAGGTGTCCATCGCCACGGCGTCCTGGGCCCACATTTCGCCGTACTGCGTCTCGGTGGCGGCGATCGCGGCCGTGTTCTGCCCGAACAGGTTGGTCGCCATCAGCTGTGCCAGCAGGGCGCGATTCTCCGCGATCACCGGAGGCGGCACGTGGGCGGCGAACGCCGCCTCGTAGGCGGTTGCCGCCGAGGCGGCCTGGGTCGCGGCTTCCTGGGCCTGTACGGCGGTCTGTTGCATCCAGGCCACGTAGGGGGCGGCCGCCGCCGCCATCGCCTGGGCCGACGGACCAACCCAGGGCCCGGTGGTCAGGCTGGCGATCACCGACGAGTAGGCCGAGGCCGTCGACTGCAGCTCGGTGGCCAGGTTTTCCCAGCCGGTCGCCGCGGCGACCAGCGACTCCGCTCCCGGGCCGCTGTACATCCGACCCGAGTTGAACTCCGGCGGAAAGGCTCCGTAAAACATCGTTGTCTCCTCTACTCGGGCGCTTGCGCGGACGGTGCTGGACTGGTGTGCGTCGTGGTCATCGCCGTCACTCCTCGATGTAAGGGATCACGATGATGGTGGCTGCGGCGGGATCGGCCTCGGCGACGACGCCGCCAAGTGAGCCGGCCGCCGCGGTGCCGCCGACGGAGTGGGTCGCGGTGGCCGCAACGGCGCGTCCGGCCAAGCTGGACAGGGCCATCTGGCTGAAGACGCCCTCTTCGCCTGCCAACGCGGCGGGGGCGGCCGCGATGTTGGCGGGCAGGACCTGGGAGAGCGTCCGGATCGCCGGAGCTGCTTCCGTCCAGCCCTGGGGCACCGACATGCTGCCAACCAGCGCTGCCTTGCCCATGGACCCCGACACCGGTCCCACGGCGGAACTCAGCATCGGCCGCACCGCGCTCGGACCACTGGTCAGCGGGGCGAGAGCTCCGGAGATCGCCTTCGGGCCGGACAAGTAGGCGGCGGCACTCTGGCCGTTCTGACCCCAGGCGTACGCCTGACCGAACGACAGGAACGGGCCACCCGGAACGCTGCTCCACGACTGTGGGGAGTATGGCCCGGTCACCACCGACCAGATGTTGTTCCAGTAGTCCAGGTTCTGCCCTATTCCGGTGGTGACCCCGGTCCCCGTCGTCCCGGCATTCGGTGCCGCGTTGCCGACGGTCGAGGCCGCTTGCATCGTGGTGCTCAGCTGCGACAGCTGCGCGGCGGTGTTCGAGCCGGACTGCGCACTGGACTGGGTGACCGCGGCCGCCTGCCTCGGCGCGGCCGACTGGTTGGTGGTCTGGGGTGGCTCGGCGAACGGGGTCAGCTGCGACGCGGTCGCCGACGAGGCCGCGTAGCCGTACATCGCGGCGGCGTCCTGCGCCCACATCTCCATGTATTGGGCCTCGGTGGCGGCGATCGCCGGAGTGTTCTGGCCGAGGATGTTCGTGGCAATCAAGGTCGCCAGCAGCGCGCGGTTGGCGGCGATCACCGGCGGCGGCACGGTGGCCGCAAAAGCCGCCTCGTAGGCGCCCGCGGCCAGCTTGGCCTGGGCGCCGGTCGCTTCGGCCTGAGCCCCGGTCGCGTGAATCCACGCCACATACGGCGCCGCGGCGGCGGCCATCGCTATCGACGACGGCCCCGTCCACGGTCCCGTCGCCAGCGCTTCGACCGCCGAGTTGTACGACGCGCCGGTGGCCTGCAACTCCGCGGCCAACTCGTCCCAGGCCGCCGCGGCGGCGAGCAGCGGACCCGACCCCGCACCGACATACATCCGCCCCGAGTTGATCTCCGGCGGAAGCGCCCCGAAATCCAGCATCTACTACCTCCGGTCCCCTAAGTGGCCGCCATGGTAGGCGTGGCTTAGCTGCCCTGGCCGCATTCGAACCTCGGTTCTAATGAAACGCATCAAATCCACCACCGAGACCATGAGCTCATTTCACACGTGTCGGACAACTGACCATTTTCTCCTTTATCTGAGGCCCCACCAAGATTGGTGCGCAGCCCAGCGTCGCACCGCTTCACGAATGTAAGTGAAATTGTCACCGCACTGTATTCGGTCGGCGTTCCCGGAAGGTAACGACATGTAAATAATGAATGTCAGCGCGGCGTACCTCGGTGTGAGAACTCTGCGTCTGTAGCTACTCCTTTTGATTCGGGAAGAGCGACGTGAGAACGATTTTTGGCATAAATCAGCAATGGATTGTGAGGTGATTCACAACCGTGAATTAGAACGCAGAATTCCGCGGATCGGCACTATCGCGACGATTCGCTACATCAATTCTAACCGAGGTTTACGCGGAGTCGAATCGGCCCGTACTAGCCTCCTATTTCCATGCGAAAAAACAGCATAAAAAAGCCGCAGGCGGTAATGCGCAAAAGCCCGATCGGTTCAGACCCGCAAGCTCATGGCGCACATGTCAATCCGAAATAATTACGTCCTCAACCTCACATGCGATTACGCCCAATTGGAACCGACCGCGCCGTCGGTGCCGGACACGTTGCTCCGGCAGTCTTTGGCTTCTTCCCGTCGGCGTTGGCCTGCTGGTAGACCACTTGGGCGTTGTCGCCCAACTGGTGGCAGGCCACCGAACCGGCACCGCCCCGGGAGTCGCCGGCGGCAAGCACATCGCGAACGATGGCCTGACGGTCGGCTTCCAGCGAGAACGCTGCGGCGCCAATAGTGGCGGCGGCATGGGCGTCTACGCCGCCGGATTGATGGTTAGTTGTCACGCCATTCCCCTACCGTTCATCAACACGAAGGGTAAACGGGCTACTCCTCGCCGCCGCTGATTAGCTGCTGACAGTTTCCTGGGAGCCAGGTTTTCCCAGACCATGCGCGGTTTCTCAAGCGTCACCGGGGGCCTGTGGCGGTGGTCAGAACGTTGCCAACCGTCCGACTTTGCTCAAACGATGTGTAAAGACCGTCGCGACCGTGGGCCGCGGCCCAAGCCACAGAGTTGTCGATACCGGCTCGCAGCTCCGTCGGCCGTGGTGATATCGGAGCCGGGTGCATCGACCACCCCGCGGGAACCGGAACGGGCTTACGTGGTCTTGTTCTCCGCGACTGCCGCGCTGAGGCCCTCGGCGAGGTCCTCCTGAGTCAGCTCCCTGAACCGCAGTAGCTGCCGCTCGCTGAATTCGGTGACGTCACTGGACAGCACCGCGTCCAGGTCCTCGTCGTCCAGGCGGAAGCTGCGGTGATCGCGTGCCTTCTCCACCACGTTGCGTACGAAACCGGCATTGCCGAGCGTATCGATTCCGCGGATCAAGTCGCCGTCTTCGGAGTAGCTCTCGTCGAGATAAAACCTGGTATACGACGGCAACAGGGATTGGGCCGCTTCCTCGGTGATGACGTCCTCGTTCTCCTGGCCCATCAACCGGGTCAGCGCGACCAGCTCCTCCGGGGTATAGCTGAAGAACTCGATCACCGTCGAAAACCGCCGCCGCAGACCCTGGTTCACGTCGAGCATCTTTTCCATGGCCTTGGCGTAGCCCGCACCGAAGACCACGAGTTCGTCGCGATGGTTCTCCATGTACAACAGCAACGTGTTGATGATCGCGTTACCGTACGGGTCACCCTGCTGGTAGCCCTTCTCGTGCAAGGTGTGCATCTCGTCGAAGAACACCGCCCCGCCCAAGGCTTCCTCGAGCATCTCCTCGGTGTTCTTCTCCGCGTCGGCCATGTATCGGCCCAACAGCTTGGTCCGGCTGGTCTCGACCACGACCGGCTTGCGTAGCACCGTCAAGCCGCACAGCTGCTTGGCGAATGCTCGCGCCACCGACGTCTTACCGGTGCCGGGCGGCCCCAGCAGCAGGGTGTGCCGCGACGTCACCGGCACGGGGAGGCCCATCTTGGCGCGCGCCAGGTTCACCTTCGTCGTCGCCTTGATGAGTTTGATCTCCCGCTTGGCGCGCTCCATGCCCAGCATCGCGTTGAGCTCCGCGTCACCCTCGGCGAGATAGCGCGCGGCCTCCTCGGCGTGGCGCGCGGCCTCCACCTCCGCCCGGGTCGGCGCGCTGTCCGCATCCCACGGATCGGTGCGCGCCTCGATGGTTTCCGGGTCGGTCAGGACCAGTCGATAGTTCGGGTTGTCCAGCGCTTCTCGGGCCGGGCTGAACTTCGGATCCCGCGAATAGACCCGGCGCAGCAGCTCGACGGCCTCTTCCTCGCGTCCCAGGTGTCGCAAGCACATGCCCTGGGTGTACAGGGCAATGTTGGCCGCGCCCGGTACCCGGTCACCCTCGACGGCGTCCTGGCCACGCCGCAGCGCCTCCTCGAAGACACCGAGCGACGCCAGCGCCGTGGTGGCCATCGCCGCGCCGGCGGCCTTCAGCTCGGGCTGACGCCAGACCTTGCCCTCCGGGAACTGATTGAGCACGTCCGGCCAGCGGCCGGTCCGGAAATACAGCACACCTCGCACGTAGTCGACCAGCTCCTGCTCGAACGGCTGGCGGGGCTCGATCCCGTCGAGCAGCTCCGCGGCCTCCTCGTAGCGCTTGGCCTCGGCGAGAACGGCCGCGTAGGCGCACGCAAGCGACTCGACGCTGGTGACGGCCAGCTGCAGGAACAAGCCCTCCGAAACCTGCGGACGGAAGTGCAGATCGGTGACCCCTAGCCGGCGGGTCTCCCACCCGAACGTCCGGATCGACGCCCACGCGCCGGCGAGCACCTCGATGCTGCGCTCCCCCGCCAGTAGCCGCGCCAGCCAGGCGTCGCACATCCCGGGGTCCAAATTGCTTGCCGTGGTGAACATCTGCGATGCCACCTGGGGGTTGTGACTCGGTTGTAGCCCGTTGACCGATATCCCGGATGCCAACAGGCCGGCGACCATCGCGTTGCGGGCGCCTTCAGCCGTCGATTGCGGCCGCGTCATTGGGCTACAGGCACGCCCGCCGGGCTCCCTCGCAGCTGGTCGACCGACAGCACCAGGTCGTCGTCGTCACGCAGGCCGCGGCTCGGCACGACAAGCAGGTCGCGGGTGGCCGGTGCCGGCAGGCTGGCACGGACGGCCGCCAACTGACGTCCGGTGAGGCGGTTGAGGCCGGCGGACACGTCTCGGGGCAGCCGCTTCTCGCTGTGGTAGCGGACCCAGGCCGAAATCTGCGGCCGGCCCGCTCGAGCGGTGAGCCGGACGGTCAGCACGGTGGCCACGGTGTCCGCCTGCCACAGCTCGTCGAGCGTGTCGGTGGACAGGTCGGCGGGCGTCACCCAGAAGCTGGTGGTGAAGCCGTTGAAGTGCTTGAGGTGGCGCCAGCCGGGCCGGCTCCAGGTCGGCTCCAGGTCGGCCAGCACCGCACGGTCCACCTCGGTGATCTCCTCGGCGGTCAACGGCCTTGCGGCGCAAGTGAGCCCGTCGAGATCCTGCGCAAGCCGCTCGGTGGCCGCCACGAACGTCGAAGCCAGCGAATCACGGACCGCCACCGCGGCGATGTTTCGCTGTGGGTTCATCCGCAGCACCAGCCAGGTCCGGCGGACGTACGAGCTGGGCTCGCCGTTGGCCACCTCCCACTCCTCGGGGCCCCAGTCGTCGAGCTTCGACAACTCCGCGGCGTTACCACCGCGGCGCACCTTCACCGACACGATGTCGATGTCGTCGAGGTGAATATCGAACTGGCGCAAGCCATCAGCGACGGCCTGCACTAACAGGGTGGGCGGCGACGTCCGGTGCCGGTGTCGCGACGACGGGTCGCCGTCACCCCCGTTGAGCGCGATCACCGTCACCAGCTGGCCCTCGTACTCGCGCACGCCGACCTTGTCGCGCCCGAACCGGCGCTGGAAGTCGTGCGGCGGAGTGCAGCCCGCACCCAGCGCGGTGCCCGGATCGGCGGACCAATCCCACAGCCAGGTCGCCAATCCCGATGTCACCGTGATGCCGTGATAGGTCACCAACGACAACAGCGCGATCAACGCAGCGAGGCCGACACCCACCCAGAACGCGATGCGGTAGGTGCCCTGCCAGGACTCTGGGCAATGGCTCGCCACCACCAGGATGGCGATGTCCACCAGGAACACCGCCGTGACCCGTGGCCACGACAAAGACAACCCGAACCTGCGCTGAGCTTTCATGACTGTTACTGCTCCGCCCTCATTGCTGCTTCCGCGATCGCTTCATCAGCATCGCCGTACCAAACACGCCCCCGCCGATCAGTAACGCCCCGAGCAGGCCTCCGGCGGCCACCCACACCGGCACCATATCGCGGGCCGGGGTGGGCTTGGGGATGTTCAGAGGCGCCGAGAGTTGCTGCGGCGGCTTCAACGGCCCCTCGGGCACGTCCCACGTCAGCGCCGCCACCGGGTCGACGATGCCGTGGCCGATCTGGTTGTCCACGCCGCGTGCCGGTGCGCGGGCGGTGCGGGTCAACCGGTTGATGACCTGGTAAGCCGACAGCTGGGGGAACTTGGCGCGAACGAGCGCGGCGACGCCGGACACGATCGCGGCCGAGAAACTGGTGCCGGACGGAACCAGCAGCGTGTTGTCGGGTCCGTCGATCGCGTTGACGACGCCGTCGTCCCGGGGCGATAGCCCGACAACGTCGGTGCCGGGCGCGGCGATACCCACCCATGGACCTGCCACGCTCGTCGATCCCTGCCCCTGACCGCCCTGGGTCAACGGCCGGCCGTCTTCGTCGACCGCCCCGGCCGTCAGCACATAGTCGCTGAACCAGGACGGTGTCACGACCGTGGTGACGGCGTTCCAGTTGCGAGGATCGTTGGGCTGCAAGGGATCATGCGGCGGGTTCTGCTTGCAGTCCTTCTTGCTGGTGTCGCCTGCCGCCGCCACGATGACGGCGTTCTTGTCGACCGCCGCGTAGCGCACCGCGGCGCCCAGCGCGCGCTGGTCGATGATGTTGCGCGCGCTCATGCAGGTCACGTCCGAGATGTTGATCACCTGCGCGCCCATGTTGGCGGCGTGCACGATCGCCCGCGCCATCGTCTGCACGTCATCGATCTTCGCCCGGGTCTGCGGGTCCTCGTCGCCGGTGTAGGCGTCCTTGAGACCGAACGCCTGGCTGGACTGGCGGATCGCAATGATGTCCACGTCCGGGGCGACACCGCTGAACGCGTCGGGACCGGCCGACGGCGCCGGCGGTGGAGGTGGCGGCGGCGGCGGTGGGTCGAGCGGGCGTGGGTTGTCAACGCGAACCACGTGCCCGCCATGCGAGTAGCTCGGGATCGTCACCGTGCCGTCCGTGCGGTTGCCTGCGGGAGCCTGCCCGCCGGGTTGCACCGGTTGAGCGCCGCCTTGCGGCGCCTGCCCGCCTTGCGGTGCCTGCCCGCCTTGCGGTGCCTGCCCACCCTGCGGCGGTCCCGGCGGCGGACCGGCCGGCGCGGGCGGCTGCGGTGGAGGCGCCCCGAACGGTCCGGGAGCGGGCGGCTCCTCCTGAGGAGTGGGGGGAACCATCGTCACGGTCTGCGGCAGCGGCGACAACGTCACCGTCTGGGGCGGCGGCGCTTTCGGCGGCGGTTCGGTGGTGGGGATGGTGACCGGCCGGCGCGGCGCAGCCGGCGGCACCCCCGCGCCGTTGGCCGGGGCGGCGCCGATCATCGAGGCCACGATGGTGCCGTGCGCGTCGCAGTCCGACAACCCGTCACCGCCCATGACGTAGTCACCGCCGGGGATCAGATGCGGAAACCGCGGGTGCGGGCTCACGCCGGTGTCGATGACGGCCACCTTCACGCCGGCACCGCGGCCGAACTGCCATGCCTCCTGCAGGTTCAGCATGTCCATGTACTTGGGCTGCAGCCGGAAGTCCGTGCCGGGCAGCACCCCGACCTCGGTGCAGTAGGAGTTCTGCTTCATCGGCGCCGGCGGCCCGGGCGGACCGTCGGGCGGCACCGCCCCCGGATCGATCGTCGGCGGCGAAATCGCATAAGCGGGCGGCAAGCCGGCCAATGCTCCTGAGGCGAGCAAGATTGCGGCGAGGGCGGCAGCGGATGCGCGCCCTCGCCACACCTTGCTACTACCGGTAGCGGATTGCTGCATAGACATTCATCAACCACAATGCCAGCGGGAAGATCGGCATCAGGCAGAGGTATTCGATCCATTCCACGAACTTGCGGAACAGCGGGCTGTAGATCGTGTTGGGCACCACGGCCGCGGAGGTAAGCCCCGCCGCCGGCAGCAGCACCAGAATCGCCGCGCTGATCGACACGGCCAGGGGCGACTGCAACACGAGCGCGTACCGCGCCACGACCGCACCGACGATGAGGACGGCGGTGACGGCCAGGGTGATCGCCTGCCAGCGGTCGACGTAGGAGCGTCCGCGCAGCATCAGGAACCCGGCGCTGAAGCCGGCCAGCAGCAGCGGCAACCAGCGTTGACCGGTGTGCGGGTCCGACAACGCCGCCAGCGAGACGACCATCAGCACGCCCAGACCGATCAGCAGACCCGACAGGAAGGAGCGGGCGCGTTCGGCCTGCACCAAGACGTCACGGACGGACGCGGGTCCCTCGAGAACCGGGGGGCCACCGTCGGAGCGAACCACGGTGGTGGGCAGGTCCGGCCGGGCCTCGAACACCCACCGGCTGGTCGCGGAGGGGAACACCGGCAGCCGGATGCCGGCCAACCGGCGCGAGAGCGCCGGCGCGGTGTGGTAGACCAGCACGCACACGAGGACGACGCTGGTCAGCAGTGTCACCGCGCTGGTCATGGCGACCATTCGCGCCAGGGCCGCGATCGCCGTGACCAGGCTGATGGTGATGAGCGCGGTGTACAGCGCCAGCCGGCGCCCGGTGAAACGCACGGCCAGCATCGCGGCGATGGTCAGCACGCCGAAGCCCAACACCGCGTGCGGGGAACCCACCCCGCCGGGGGGAGCCGCCGCCGCGGCGACCGTGAGGGGCGCCAGGCCGCTCAGCAACAGGATGTCGCCGACGCGGCGATCCTGGTCGGTGCGCGCCCGCATCAGCAGCATCAACGCGACGCCGAGCACCACCGCGGCGATCACCGCGGAGTACGCCGTCGGAAGCCAGGAGTTGTGGTGCCACCGGTACCAGAGCAGCAAGCCCGAGGCGGCGGTGACGCCGGCCGCCACCATCGACGCGCCGACCTGGACCGCAACGACCGGGTCGATCGCGGCGAACCGTTTGCTCAGGTCCGCCGCCACCGCGGTGGATATGTGCTCGATGACCTGTGAGCGATGCTCGGTGTCCTGGATGAACCGGATCCACAGCCGGTCACCGTCGTAGACGTCCTGTTCGGTCAGGGACTGGGTGGCCCGCAGGGGCGTGCCGTCGACCAGGCAGAGCGCCCACCTGCCGCGACCCTTGGCCTCCAACGGCGCCTCGCCGAGCTCCCTGAGCCGGCTGTTGACCACCTTCAGCAGCGGCTCGGTCATCACCGACACCGGGGCGTTGGCGTCCAGCAGGACGCCGATCTGTACGCCCGCGCCGGCCATAACGCCGACCACGACCGCCCGAGGCTGCGAAACTCCCTCAACGTCAGGCTGTAGCGCTTCAACTACCGCAGTCATCGCCCTGAACCCCTTACCGTCGTGAACGTGTTGCCCCGCGCCGCCAGCCGGGCGGGGGTCTGCGCCGGCCCGCTTTCCGGGGCGCTGCGGCCCCCAGGAAAGTGCAGCTCGGCTATTCCGAATTCCATCTACCCCGCCTTGCGATTAATAGCTTTGGTGACGCCGGTTTGAGATTTGCTGAAATCTCTTAGAGAAGTATGCCGTGTTGGCATCTCAACCGCATGTTGAGTGCAAAGACATTGGTGAACTTTGTGTTTCGTCGAATGTCAGACCCTGCTGTGGGTTTTCCACTCGCCGTAGGGAAGTGTGTCGAGCACGGTCTTGACGCCCACCTGTACCAACTGCGGGGTCGCCGGGCAGATGGCCAGCCAGGCCTCCCCCGACCCGGCCGTCCGCGCCTGCTGGTAGAGCGCGATGCGGCCACCGGAACCGTCTTTGAGCGACAGCACCGAGGCGCTGGGGCCCTTCGCGTCGTCCCGGTATTGACGCGCATACACCGCGACCTCGGCCGCCGGGTCGGAGAGCGCCTGGCCCAGCGCGGCCACAGTGGCGGCGCTGATGCCCATCCGCCGCAGGTCACCGCCGGA